>WFQB01000248.1 GCA_015487305.1 Parvularculaceae bacterium
AGCTTGGCATGCTCTTGCAAATGGCGTGCTTCGCCATGCACCGGCACTGCATATTTTGGCCGCACCCATTCATACATTTGTTTTAATTCATCGCGACAAGGGTGGCCGGAAACATGAACAAATTCATCCTTTTCGGTGATGACCTTAACCCCAAGATCAACCAGCGTATTTTGTAAATCAAAAATCACCCGATCATTGCCGGGAATGATTTTGGAGGAAAATATAACCGTATCCCCCTCCCCCAGAACGACTGCCGGATGATCATCGCGAGCAATGCGCGCCAGAGCAGCCCGCGGCTCCCCTTGAGAGCCGGTGCAAAGATAGAGGATTTTATCATCGGGCAAAAATCCCGCCTCTTTCATTTCCACAAAAGTAATATGATCCGGCAATAATCCGGTTTGTTCTGCTACATCCATCATCCGCAACATGGAGCGACCAATTAAGCACACCGCACGATCATTTTTGGCCGCAGCCAGACAGACACTGACAAGACGACCAACATTGGATGCAAAAGTTGTCACCGCCACTTTGCCAGTCTCATTGGCAATCAGTTCCATCAGACGATCTTGCACCCGCATTTCCGAACCGGAAACACCGGGGGTCAAAACATTGGTGCTGTCGCAAATCATCGCCAGCACCCCCTCATCACCAATTTCCGTCAGGGTCTTGCTATCGGTCAATGGCCCGAGCGAGGGATCAATATCAATCTTCCAATCCCCCGTATGCAGGACAATCCCATGCTCGGTGCGAATGATGATGCCGTTCGGCTCAGGAATGGAATGGGTCAATGTGACATATTCAAAGTCAAAACCTTCAAGGCTAAACCGCGCGCCCATATCAATGATTTTCAGGGGCGGATTTAATATGCCTTTTTCTGCAAATTTACGCCGCACCAGCTCCGCGGTAAAAGCGGTTGCATAAATCGGGCATTGCAGCCTTGGCCATAAATGGGCAACAGCGCCAATATGGTCTTCATGAGCATGGGTCAGTAATAGCGCCAATAACCCGCCATGCGCTACAGCCTCATCAACAATGTAAGCCGGATCCGGACAGATAATATCGACCCCCGGGGTGCGGGCATCACCAAAGGTAACCCCGCAATCAACCATCACCCATTTGCGGTCATGGGCAGGCCCAAGGCCGAACAGATTCATATTCATGCCTATTTCGCCACTGCCCCCCAATGGCAAAAATACAAGCTGTGAATTTTTTCGCATAAATTTTGCTTACTGCCTTTGAGTCAGGAAACACTCTGACAGCACTTTCTTTTTATTGTTCTTCAAGAATCCGCCTTTACCCGGCGATAAATCTCCGTCAGGCCGCGAATGGTGAGGTCCGGGTCAAAATGATCAATGGCTTCGGTCGCCCCTTCAAACAAAGACGCAATACCACCAGTGGCTACAATCTTTGGCCGATCATCCAGTTCTGCCTTGATGCGCTTTATCAGCCCTTCAATCAAGCCAATATAACCCCAAAACACCCCCGATTGCATTGCGCCTACCGTATCTTGGCCGACAATTTTGGCCGGACGCTCAATGGCAATGCGCGGCAGGCGCGCTGCGGCATCATGCAATGCCTGCATAGAAAGGTTGATACCGGGGGCAATAATGCCGCCCTCAAAGCCGCCATCAGCACCAATCACATCAAAGGTCGTTGCCGTGCCGCTATCAACAATAATCAACGGACCCCCATAACGAATATGGGCCCCAACGGCGTTCACCAGACGGTCCGCGCCAACTTCGGCGGGTTTTGGAATACGCACCGGAACGCCGGGGACACTTGACGAATCGACAATCACCGGCTCGGTTTTGAAATGTCGCCTTGCGAGATTGCGTAAATGGAAGGTCGATTGCGGCACCACGGTCGAGCAGACACAGGCCGAAATATCGGCCATATCAAGGCCTGCCATGGCCATGAGCTGATGCAGCCAGACCGCATATTCATCGGCGGTGCGACCAATACGGGTCTCCGCTCGCCACTGCCCTTTTTGGTCATCTCCGGCAAATAAAGCAAAGACCGTATTGGTATTCCCGACATCAATGGCAATCAGCATGGGCAATCCTCATTCGATCCCTCATAAAACCTGCCGGACTATAAGCGCTTTTTGCACGAAAGGGAAACGAACCGTCAGCGCTTAATCCTCGCCAAAGAAAACCTCACCGGCGGTAATCAGCATCTCGCCCTCATCAGTTTCAAGGCGCAATTCCCCTTGCGGTCCAAGACCGTTAATACGCCCTTTCAGGGTGCGCGACGGCGTGGCGATGCTCGCCATGTCCCCAAGGCCATGGGCCTGTTCCAACCATTTTTCGCGAATGGGCGCAAACCCCTCTGATTTGTAGCGCCCGATCCAATGGTCAAGCTTTTCATCCAAGGTCAGCAGAATTTGTCTTGGGGTTGGCGGGGTATCGAAATGATCACCAAGGGAAGTGGCGCTGAAATTTTCTTCACGCGGAGAGCTGGCAAGATTGATACCGATACCAATGGACAGCCCATTACCCTCTTTGCCTTCCAGCCATTCCAATAATATGCCGCAAATTTTCTCGCCCTTAATCAGCACATCATTGGGCCATTTAAGAGAAATATCCTGCCGCTCAATCCCAAATTCAACAAAACTATCAGCCAGACAAAGCGCAACCGCATAAGAGGCAGGAGCCGCTTGGGGCTCGCCCGCTTTCCAAGGCAGCAGTAAATTACCGGCAAAATTTCCGGCCCGGTGCAGCCAATGATTGCCACGCCGGCCAATCCCGGCGGTTTGCTTGGCCGCCAGCAACCATAAAGGCGCCTCCGCCAAAAGCCCGTTATCGCTAGCAAACCCCTCGCGCATAATGCGTGCCGTTGACGGCAGCTCTGCAAAATAATAGCAGGACTTTCCGGAGGGCAGATTTAATATCTCATCTGCATCAGGGAATATGTTAGAACAAGACACTGGCAGCTTTTTCTGCTGCGACTCTAAGCGGACCGATAGCCACTACAAAACCAAACACCATTGCCAGTGTTGACCCCCAAGCTGTCACACTTACCGCCGCACCGTTATTCACTTCAAATTCCGTACTCGGCTCTTTGAACCAGATGAAATAAACGACTTTCAAATAGTAATAGGCCGAGACAACGCTCATCACCGCGCCGAAGATAGCAAGCCATAACAGCCCCGCTTCCACCGCCGCAAAGAATACATAAAACTTACCCCAAAAACCCAATAAGGGTGGAATGCCTGCGAGAGAGAAAAACAACACCGTAAACATGATACCAAGACCGGGGCGCGTCTGGATCAGTCCGGCAAGGTCGGCAATATTTTCTGTCATCCCTTCTGAACGCCGCATGGACAAAATAAGGGCAAAAGTGCCAAGGGTCATAATCATATAGATGGACATATAGATCAGCACCGATTGCACACCATCGGCCGTGCCCGCCGCAATCCCCATCAGGGCAAAGCCCACATGACCGATAGAGGAATAGGCCATTAGTCGTTTAATATTGGTCTGGGCAATGGCCGCAAAAGCCCCAACGGCCATGGACGCCGCCGCCATAATCGCAATCACACCCTGCCATTGGTCAAGCACGCTGGGGAAGGCCTCAACCATGACCCGAGCAAATAAGAGCATGCCGGCAAATTTAGGCACAGCAGCAAAAAAGGCGGTGATTGGCGTTGGCGCGCCTTCATAGACATCCGGTGTCCACATATGAAACGGCACGGCGGAAACCTTAAAGGCAAGCCCGGACACAAAAAACACCAGTCCGAAAATAAGACCAATAATATTTGTGGAATTGGCTGCGCCCTCGGCAATGGCTGCAAATCCGGTAGCGCCAGTAAAACCATAAATCAGCGATGCGCCATAAAGCAAAAGCCCTGAGGAAAGCGCCCCGAGGACAAAATATTTCATGCCTGCTTCCGTGGAGCGGCGGCTGTCGCGGTTAAACGCCGCCAGAATATAAAGTGACAGGGATTGTAGCTCAATACCCATATAGACGGCGATGAGATCGGTCGCCGACACCATGATCGACATCCCCAATACTGCAAGCAATATCAGAGCGGGATATTCAAAGCGCATGATTTTCTCACGCACCATGAAGCGATCAGACATCAAGATGGCAACAATCGCCCCCAGATAAATCACCACTTTGGCAAATACAGCAAAACTGTCGATTGAAAAAGCCCCGTCAAAAATCGCCACTCGTTGCGCAGAGCCGCCAAAACTGGTGAGGAAAATAGCGATAACCAGAATACCAACGGCCCCGAGGGAAATTTCACGGGACGCCTTATTACCGATCAAGACACCCAATATCAGCAAGGCCATCGCCGCCAGAGCGATGAATATTTCCGGAAAGGAGAGGTTGATATAGTCCAAAAGATTCATGTCTGTTATTTCGCTCCCACCTATAGCGCCGCTGCCGCAAGCGCGGTGTGGTAAATTTCAAGAACCGAATCCACCGCCGGCGAGAATACTGCCAGCGTAGGGGAAGGATTGACCCCCAGATACAGGGTCATCAATAGCAATATGCCAAGCATAAAGATTTCGCGCTTATCCACATCGCGAATGGTCGCGAGCTTGTCATTGGTGAGCTTGCCAAACATCACCTCGCGATAAAGCCGCAGGCCATAGCCTGCCGACAGTATAACCCCGGTGGTGGCAAGGATCGCCGCCCATGAATTAACCTCAAAAGTGCCAATCAAAGGCAATATCTCACCAACAAAACCGCTCAACCCCGGCAAGCCGATATTGGCCATGGTGAATACGAGGAACAGGAAAGCAAACATTTTCATCTTGGTGACAAGGCCGCCATAAAAGGCAATTTCACGGGTATGGGTGCGGTCATAAAGAACCCCCACGCACAGGAACAACGCCCCGGAGATAAAGCCATGGGACAGCATCTGGAACAGCGCCCCTTCCATCCCCTGCTCGGTGCCAGAGAAAAGCCCCAGCGTAACAAAGCCCATATGCGCCACCGATGAATAAGCAATCAGCTTTTTCATATCTTCCTGCGCAAAAGCCACCAGCGAGGTATAGATAATGCCAATCACCGACAGCGTATAGACGAGCGGCATGAATTCAGCACTGGCAAGCGGGAACATCGGCAGGGAGAACCGGAAGAAACCATAGCCCCCCATTTTCAGCAAGATAGCCGCCAGAATGACCGAGCCCGCCGTTGGAGCCTGAACATGGGCATCGGGCAACCAGGTATGCACCGGCCACATGGGCACTTTCACCGCAAAAGAAGCAAAAAACGCCAGCCATAGCCATTTTTGCGCCCCCGCCGGGAATTGATAGGTTTGCAAGGCGACAATATCAGTCGTGCCCGCTTGCCCATACATCCACAACAAAGCAACCAGCAGTAATAAAGAGCCGATCAGCGTGTAGAGGAAAAACTTGAACGCCGCATAGACCCGCGCCGAAATTTCACGACCCAGAAACTGTTTGGTTCCCGGTGAGCCCCAAACACCGATAATAATAAACATCGGGATCAAAGACGCTTCAAAGAACACATAGAACAAAACAAGATCGAGAGCGACAAACACCCCGATCATGAAAGTTTCCAGCAGCAGGAAGGCGATCATGTAATCGGCAACCCGCTTATTAACGGAAAACCACGAGGCCAAAATACAAATCGGCAGGAAGAAGGTCGTCAGCAATACGAACAGGATAGACGCGCCATCAACCCCGACCTTGTAGGAAATGCCATTGCCAATCCACGGCATTTCTTCAACCAATTGAAAGCCGATAATTTCGGGGTCGTAAAACAGATAATAGACACCAATGGAAACCGCAAAGGTGACAAGGGTTGTAAACATGGCAACCCAGCGCGAGCGCCGTGCCACATTTTCTTCCTCATCGGCCCGGGCCAACATCCGGTTGATGATGATTAACAAAGCGCCGATTAAAGGCAGAAATGTTATCAAAGAGAGCCAGTGCTGTTCTGAAAGGGATTCGGTCATCGTTTACTTCACCACCCCGACTATAAACAGAAACGTAACAATGCCGATCAACATGGCAAAGGCATAGTGATAAATATAACCGGTCTGCAACCGCGCCATCAGACGCGAGCCAAGGGCGGTAATGGCAGAAATGCCATCCGGGCCAAAACCATCAATGATTTTACCATCGCCTTTTTTCCAGAAAAACCTGCCAAGCCAACGCGCCGGGTTGAGAAATAAGAACCGATAAAGCTCGTCGAAATACCATTTGTTTTTCAAGAAGGCATAGATCATGCCGCCCTCGCGCAACACGCCCGGCCGCAAGGGGTCGCCGCGCATATAATGGCTCATAGCTCCGAGAAGACCAATAATCATGGCAAAGAACGGTGCCCATAAGACCCATCTTGGGAATTCATGATGGCCATAAGCGTCCCCATGGTCTTCCCCGGCGCCTGCCCCATGGTCCTCAACCGGAGCCGTATGGGCGGTTTCAACCGTCCCGCCATGGCTTGCATCGCCTGCGTCCATGGCAGGCTCTGCCCCATGGCCCGCCTCACTACCCGCAACTTTTGCCCCTTCTATGGCCAGAGAGCCATTCCAGAAAGCGACCGCCTCCTTACCGACAAATTTGCCGTAAAACGCCATGCCCGCAAACAAGGCACCAATCGCCAAAGGAATAAGCGAATAGAGCATCCAATTATCCACATGATGGGGGTGCTTTAACACATGCTCGGGCGCTCTGGAGCGACGATAAAAGGTCAGGAACATTAAGCGCCATGAATAAAATGAGGTCATAATTGCAGCAAGAATACCAAGGGTGAAAGCATAATAGCCAAACGCCCTGCCCGCTTCACCGCCGGCAAAAGCCGATTCCAAAATCATATCCTTGGAAACAAAACCGGCCGTGCCAAAGGGGGCGCCAAACAATCTAACTTCCGGAATACCAACCCCGGTAATTGCAATCGTGCCAATAAACATGAACAAGAATGTCGCGGGCAATATGGTGCGAATACCGCCCATTTTTTTCATATCCTGCTCATGATGCAAGGCATGAATGACCGCGCCGGATCCAAGGAATAATAGCGCCTTGAAAAACGCATGCGTAAACAAATGGAACATGGCCGCGCCATAAGCGCCAACACCGGCTGCAAAAAACATATAACCAAGCTGCGAGCAGGTGGAATAAGCGATAACGCGTTTAATGTCGTTTTGGAAAAGACCAACGCTGGCGGCAAAAAATGCTGTCGTTGCGCCAACAAATGTCACCATGGCGGCTGCTATTGGAGCAGCTTCATAAATGGGCGAGAAGCGACTGACGAGAAATACACCGGCGGTCACCATGGTCGCCGCGTGAATAAGCGCCGAAACCGGTGTCGGGCCTTCCATAGCATCGGGCAGCCAGGTATGCAGCAGGAATTGCGCCGATTTCCCCATAGCGCCAATGAACAATAAAACCCCGATCAAGGTCAGCGCATCAAACTGCCAATTACCAAAACCAAGCAGCAGGTCCTGCACATGAACCGCCTCGCTAAAGCCATAGGGCATAACCAGCGCGTTATTGCGCACGGCATCCAGCACCGGATCAAATTCAAGCGAACGGAAGACAAAGAAAATAGCCAAAATGCCAAGGGCAAACCCGAAATCGCCAACCCGATTGACCACAAAGGCTTTTATCGCCGCATCATTGGCAGATTTTTTATGGTGCCAAAAGCCAATCAAAAGATAAGACGCAAGACCCACCCCTTCCCAACCAAAGAATAATTGCAGGAAATTATCGGCTGTCACCAGCGTCAACATAGCAAAGGTGAAAAGGGAGAGATAAGCAAAAAACCGTGGCCGGGATTTATCTTCATGCATATAGCCAACGGAATAAATATGAACCAAAGTTGCAACCGAGGTCACCACCACCATCATCACCGCAGACAAAGTATCTATCCGCACCGACCAATCGGCTTTTAATTCGCCCGAGACAATCCAGCTAAAGATTTTCACCACCCCGGTGGTGTGATTATTCATCACATCAAAAAAGGTGATCCACGCCAAAACGCAGGCAATGGCAACGAGGAAAATCGTTGTCAGCTCAGTTGCCCGTGGTCCGGCCATGCGCCCGATGGGCATCGCCAGTAAAGCGCCGAACAAAGGCAGAAGAACAATCAAGGCTTCCATTCGTCTATCCTGTCAGAGGCAAGGCCAAAGGCCCGCCCTAGTTCTTCATCATATTGGCGTCATCTACAGAGATGTCGCCGCGATTGCGGAAAAATGTCACCAGAATCGCAAGGCCAATAGCGGCTTCTGCGGCGGCAACGGTGAGAATCATAAAGGCGAAGACCTGTCCGGTCAGATCACCCAAAAACTGGGAAAAAGCAACGAAGTTGATATTGACGGCCAGCAGCATCAATTCAATCGACATGAGAATGACAATCAGATTTTTGCGATTGAGAAAAATCCCGGCAACACCAATGGCAAACAGAAAAGCTGCGACCATTAGATAATGCCCAAGCCCTATAGTAAAATCTGCTTCCATAATTTTATCCCTCGCCTATATGCCTTTGCCGGTGGGCACCTTGACCACTTCGGCAGCGTCTTCGCGCTTGCGGGCCACTTGTGCCGCAACATCCTGGCGCTTGACGCCCTTGCGCTCCCGGAAGGTAAGAATGATAGCGCCAATCATGGCGACCAGCAGGATCATCCCGGCAATCTGAAAATAATGCACATAATCTGTGTAAAGAATTAGCCCCAGCGCCTCGACATTATTGGGACCATCCATGGCAGCGCTTACTTCGGCGCCCCTCAAATAGGGATGCTCTCGCGCCAATTCGGCATTTTTCGGGAATTGCCAAGTGGCAACCACCATGCCCAATTCAATCACCAGAAAAACCGCAACAAAAATCCCTATGGGGGCGTTTTCAACCATGCCGGCTTTCAACTCGGCAAAGTCCACATCCAGCATCATCACCACAAACATGAACAACACGGCCACCGCGCCCACATAGACAACGATAAGCACCATGGCCAGATATTCCGCCCCCATCAGCACAAACAGTCCGGCCGTATTGATAAACGCAAAAATCAGGAACAAAACCGAATGCACCGGATTGCGCGACAGCACGACCATCAGCCCTGACAACAAGGTCAGGCTGGCAAAGACATAAAACATAAATTCAGCAAAATTCATGAGCTTTGGCTGATGCCTTTTCTTTTTTCATGCGCCCTAACGATAAGGCGCGTCTAATTCCAGATTGGCCGCGATTTCCCGTTCCCAACGGTCGCCATTTTCTAAAAGGCGCGCCTTATCATAGAACAGTTCTTCACGGGTTTCGGTAGCAAATTCAAAATTCGGCCCCTCGACAATCGCATCAACCGGGCACGCTTCCTGACAATAGCCACAATAGATGCATTTGGTCATGTCGATATCATAGCGGGTGGTGCGGCGCGAGCCATCTTCGCGAGGCTCCGCCTCAATCGTAATCGCTTGGGCCGGGCAAACCGCTTCGCATAATTTGCAAGCAATGCAGCGCTCTTCACCATTGGGATAGCGACGCAGAGCATGCTCGCCGCGAAAGCGCGGCGACAAGGGCCCTTTTTCAAACGGATAATTGACCGTCGCCTTGGGGCGGAAGAAATATTTCATCCCCAGAAAAAAAGCGCCGAGGAAATCTTTTTGCATAGCGCCATTCAAGGCTTGCATGATGCGAGACATTAGCCAGCCCTCCAGCTTTGGAACCATGCGGCCATATCCGGGAAGACCAACATGAGACCGGCAACCACCATAATATAGATAACCGATGTAGGCAGGAACAATTTCCAGCCAATACGCATAAGCTGGTCATAGCGATAGCGCGGCACAATCGCTTTGACCATGGCAAACAGGAAGAAGATGAACACCACTTTGGCCCCGAACCAGAACAGACCAAGCTGATTAAGCGGGGCTATATCAATCGGTGAGTGCCAGCCACCAAGGAACAGGATCGTTGTCATCGCCCCCATCAGCACAATGTTCAGATATTCGCCAATCATGAACAAAAGATAGGGTGTTGAGGAATATTCAACCTGATAACCGGCAACCAGTTCGGATTCTGCTTCCGGCAGGTCAAAAGGCGGGCGATTGGTTTCCGCCAATGCCGAGATGAAGAACATCACAAATAATGGAAATAGCGGGATGAAGTGCCAGTTCAAAATCCCCTGCCCGCGATCCTGACTATTGACAATATCGGTGAGGTTTAAAGACCCCACAAGCAAAATCACCGCAATGATGATAAAGCCGAGCGAGACCTCATAGGAGATCATCTGCGCAGCCGAGCGCAGTGCGCCGAGGAAAGAATATTTTGAATTGGAGGCCCAGCCGCCCATAATAATGCCGTAAATGCCGAGCGATGAAATGGCAAACAGATAGAGAATACCGACATTGATATCTGCAACCACCCAGCCTTGGGCCACCGGAATAACCGCCCAGGAAATAAACGCCAACACAAAGGCAATGAAAGGGGCCAGCAAAAACACCGTTTTATCGGCCCCCGCCGGAACCGTTATTTCCTTGAGGACGAATTTGAAGAAATCGGCAAAAGATTGCAGCAGGCCAAAAGCGCCGACCACATTGGGGCCTTTGCGCATCTGCACCGCCGCCCACACCTTGCGGTCAAACAGCAGTAAAAAGGCAAGCGCCACCAAAAGCACCACCATCAGGGCAAGCGCCTGCACGGTCGTGGTCAGGACAGCTATTAGCGGCTGGTCCCAATTGCGCTCGGTTAGAAATGACAGAACGGCATCCATGGCCGTTCTCTAGCCTGCTTGCCGCCCAAGGTGAAGCCAAACTGACGCCAGAAAGTGACTTTTTTTACGGAAAATTGAGGGTAATAGTGCTGTCAGGGTCTTGGTCTGCAATCGGCGACCTGCAATCGACCCGCAATGTGGATAAAAAGAGCCAAAAATCCGCCGCCCTCATCCATTTTACCCCAAAATATCGGGCCCCGCTGAACTGGCCTCAGCCACCTTCTAAATGAAGACAAAAATGCTATCAAACGCAATATCACCAATATCTGCCGCCGGATCCTGATCAAAAGCACCGCCACGAAAGGCCAAAGACGGATTAAAGCTAAAGAATAAAAACTGATCTTCATTGAGCAGTTCAGCGGAAATGCCCACAAGACGAACAGAATCATCGCTGCCAGCTAAGCGAATAATGGTGTCATCACCGTCCTGCGTGAAAACAAGCGCATCCATGCTGGTAGCATCAGAAAAAACCATCAAATCAACGCCCAGTTCAAAATCCTCAATCACATCCTGACCAAAGCCGCTATTGAAAAGAAAAGTGTCCGCGCCACCAGCACCGGACAAAACATCATTACCCGCTCGGCCATTGAGGACATCATCCCCTTCCATGCCAAATAGCATATTATCGGTAAAATCTCCCATCAGCCGATCATCAAAATCAGAGCCTTGTAATTGCTCAACCGCGCTTAGGCTGTCCCCTTCCGCATCGCCGCCATAGCCACGGGAAATTGACAGATAGACACTAACCCCTGATTGGGAATTTTCATAAGAGGCAAGATCCAGCCCGGCCCCGCCATCAATGGCATCAGCGCCAGCGCCGCCCAGTAAAATATCATCCCCCCCCTCACCGCGAATAATATTGCCAAGGCCGTTGCCAATTAACGTGTCCGCAAAACTACTGCCAACAATGTTCTCAATCGAGATGAATATATCGCCTTCAGCAAAACCGCCACTGGCCGGTGCAAAAGTCGAAAGATCAGCAATAATCCCGGCATCAGAGTCGGTGTAAAATACCCAGTCAAAGCCACTGCCCCCTTCAATCAGCTCCTCTTCGGCTGATCCATAAAGGAAAAGCGATTGCTCCTCTTCTTCATGCTCATTGGCTTGAGGTCCATCAAATGTAATTTGCGGGGCCTGCTCAAATGCGGGTCTGGTAAATCCCGGACGATAATGCGCAATATTCCCAAAACCCACATAGCCCTGAAAGGCAAAAGCCTGACCGACAGAATCTTCGCCAGCAGAAGTAAAAAAGCGATTTAACCACTCTTCTGATTGCTTTGAAAATGCCTGCATGATGTCCCCTAATCTCTCTCAATCTCCAGACGGCACTATCCAGCCACCGACCCCTTTTCCGCAAGAGATATTACAGGTTTTTAGAGTTTCAGAAAACCCCCAACGGAAAATGCCTCCCTTGCAATATCTAAGAACATAACAAAAACATTACCCAGAAGAGGCTATTTTCCCCTTAACCATCAGGCAAAACCGCGCCATACCAGCAGGTAAGTTCTAATCCTATGGAGGCCGTTCTTGGCATCGAGTTTTTTCCCCAAAGCAACAGGCGCACGCGGTTCATGGTTTTATGAATTTGTCCGCTTTATCTGGTCAGGCATTTATCGGCTTTTAGGCTGGAAATTTATTGGCGAGCTGCCCCCGGGGAAAAAATTTGTCATCATCGCCGCCCCTCATACCTCCAATATCGATTTCCCCGCCGGTTTTGCCGCCGCCCTGCATTTTCGCTTGCGCATCACCATCATTGCCAAAGCCGCTTTGTTCAAAGGCCCCTTTGGTTGGGTGATGAAATATCTCGGCGGGCGTCCCCTTGATCGCGATAGCAGCAAAGACCTTGTCGGCCAGATTGTGCAGGCCTTTGATGAAGCCGATGAGATGATGATGGTGATTGCCCCGGAAGGCACCAGAAGCAAAGGCGAGCGCTGGAAAACCGGCTTTTATCATATTGCCCATAAAGCACAGGTGCCGATTGTGTTCGGTGTGCTGGATTTTGGCCATAAGGAAGTGGGCGTAAAAGGCAGCCTGATGCCAAGCGGCGATTATGAAGCGGACATGGAAAAAATCGCCGCCGTCTACGACACGACCATCCCCAAAAAGCCGGAAAACCGTAGCGATTATTTGTAACCCCTACTCCGCAGCCACAGCCATGGGGGCATTGCGTGCAGCAGAACAGGCAGCCATGGTCCCGCTCGCCCGCGCTATCGGATTGGTGAAATAATAATCACTGACACTGCTTTTAAGGGGCGCATCGCTAATCGCCCCTTCGCGCCCAAGCTTCGATAAATCAATCCCGGCTCCCACCTCAATATGATCAAGCTGGCAGAGCACTGGCGCATCGGCAATCATCGCCTGGCGCAAAGCAAACAGATCATCATAAGGCAATGTCTTGCCGAGACGGTCTGAAAAGGCGCGCAATATGGCCCAGTCTTCGCGCGCATCACCAAACGGGAAATAGGCCCGATGGGTTTGCTGCACCCGGCCTTCCATATTCACATAAGTGCCATTTTGCTCACTATAGGCAGCGCCGGGGAAAATCACATCGGCACTCATAGCCCCATGGTCTCCATGATGGCCCTGATAGATAACAAAGGCTTTTTTGAGTTTTTCCGGGGCAATTTCATCCGCACCCAGATTATAAACCACTTCTATCTCGCCACTGGCAACACCGTCTAGAATGGCATTACTATCGCGCCCACCCTCACCCGGCAAAAAGCCGAGATCCAGCGCTCCAACTCGGGCGGCGGCTGTGTGCAAAATATTAAACCCGTTCCAGCCTTGTTTAACAGCGCCAATGGTCTCAGCCAGCTTTGCCGCCTGCGCCAAAATGGCAGTGCCATCTTCGCGGGCAAGCGCACCCATACCGATAATGATTACCGGGCGCTCGGCAGCCTTTAAAGCTTGGGCAAAATCACCTTTGCCCGCCATGACATCGCCAATCGCTGCAGCGCTTTCACCAAGATGGTCATAGTCATAAGTAAGGTCTGCCGCTTCACCAATGACGCCGATTTTCAAATCAAGATTATGCAGCCAGTTTTTGCGAATACGCGCATTGACCAAAGGCGCTTCAATGCGCGGATTGGAACCGATGAGCAAAATAGCGTCAGCCTGCTCAAGCCCGGCAATGCCCGTATTGAACAGATAGGACGACCTCTCACCCCCAAGCAGCGCCCCGTCCTGACGACAATCACGATTTTTAATACCAAGGCTGTCGGTCAAATCTTTTAAGGCTTTTACCGCTTCGGCAGGCACGAGATCCCCCACCAGTGCAGCGGTTTTTTCTGCGCCTGCAGCATTGATCTTTTCAGCCGCCATGGCAAAGGCTTCGTCCCAACTGGCCGGGCGCAATTTTCCATTTTCGCGAATATAGGGCTTGTCGAGGCGCTGGTTTTTCAACCCATCCCAGATGAAGCGGGATTTATCACCGAGCCATTCTTCATTCACATCTTCATGAAGGCGCGGCAAAATGCGCATGACCTCGCGGCCTCTGGCGTCAATGCGAATATTGGAGCCAACCGCATCCATCACATCAATGGATTCAGTTTTGCGCAATTCCCATGGCCTTGCGGAGAACGCATAAGGTTTGGAGGTGAGCGCCCCCACCGGACAGACATCAATCAGATTGCCCGCCAATTCGCTCTCAATGGATTTTTCCAGATAGGTGGTGATTTCGGCATTCTCGCCGCGATTCAAAAGTCCAAGATCATCAACCCCGGCAATTTCTGTGGCAAAGCGCACGCATCTGGTGCATTGAATACAGCGGGTCATGATAGTTTTGATCAGCGGGCCCATATGTTTTTCTTCGACCGCCCGCTTGTTTTCTTCAAAGCGAGAGCCGTCGCGACCATAGGCAACCGCCTGATCCTGCAAATCACATTCCCCGCCCTGATCGCAAATCGGGCAATCCAGCGGGTGGTTGATAAGCAGAAATTCCATCACCCCTTCCCGGGCCTTTTTGACCATGGGGGTATTGGTGAGCAGTTCCGGTGGCGCTCCATCGGGACCGGGGCGCAAATCACGAACATTTTGCGCGCAAGAAGCAACCGGCTTTGGCGGTCCGCCAGCAACTTCAATCAGACACATACGGCAATTACCCGCCACCGACAGGCGCTCATGATAGCAAAAACGCGGGATTTCCTCGCCCGCCGCTTCGCAAGCCTGAAGCAGGGTCAGCCCCGGCTCGACATCGATCTCTTTGCCATTGACCTTGATGGTGCGTTTATCCGCCATGTCCATTCCTGCTGTTTTCTGAACCTTTTATGGCGCCTGTTTAGCCCGTAACTTCGTGGGTTTCCAGTGGGATATTGACGGGTTTTGCAGATAAATAGGGGTCTGACCCCGGCCTATCTCGCGAAAAAAGGGCCGCCGCCCGCCCCATGCTAGAAGGAGGACAGGCAACGGCCAAGCCAGGGCATTCAGATCACACGATTTTTCAGGAACATTCGAAAAGCGCGCTTGATCCCCGGAACATAAAAAGGATCAAAATCTAAAGCCCACCCCGATACCGGCAACCACTGGGTCAAGATCAACTTTGACTGTGTTAATCGTGCCGTTGGAATTCAACGTCGCTTCGGTATCAATATCGATATATTTAATATCGGCATTGAAAAACCACTTCTCATTAATATCCACATCAAAGCCCGCCTGCAGGGCAAAGCCGAAACTGTCATCCAGCTCTATGCTGGTGGGTCCAAGCGCCCCCACCAGACTGGCGGTGGTATCTTCATTATAGAACATGGTGTAGTTAAGGCCTGCCCCGATATAGGGGCGAAAGCTTGCTTCTGGTGCAAAATGATATTGCACCGTAACCGTTGGCGGCAGTGCCATGGTTTCCGCAATTTTGCCAAGGCCGTTGAGCGCTCCCACGCCTGAAATATCATGCGGGCTGGTTGCCAGAATCAATTCAGCAGCCCAATGGTCCGTAAAAAATCTTGTAAAATCAACTTCCGGAACAACTGCATTATCAACATCAACACTGCCCGTGGGAAAACCCGGATTGACATTGCCCGCATCACCGCTTGGGGCAATATTCAGAACACGAAAACGAACCAGCCAATCGCCTTCGGCAGCACTGGCAGGAACAATAGCAGCGCTGGCAGCAAGCATGGCGGTAGATAACATAAGAGCGCGAAACATATAAATCTCCTCTTCGCGAGTGAAATACAGCTTCACGCATAAGCATTTTCGCCCCCGGCCATTTGACATTGCTCAATATAATTTTGGGCTCAATAAAAAATTTGAGATCAATGTTTTTGAAATTTTACTTGCAAAAGCAACGCAATCTAAATTGCTGCTTACAGGGCTATTTCATTCCGCTGCCATCACCGGCACATGGGCTTTGCCGGCCCGGTAGAGATTGATGCGCTCTTCTATCTCGCCCCGGAAATGCTGGATAAGCCCCTGCACCGGCCATGCGGCAGCATCGCCCAAAGCACAAATTGTATGCCCTTCAATCTGCCCAGCCACATCCAGTAATTTGTCAATTTCTTCTGTAGAACTATCGCCCTTGGCCATGCGCTCCAGCACCCGCCACATCCAGCCCGTGCCTTCACGACAGGGCGTGCATTGGCCGCAAGATTCATGCTTGTAAAAATAGGAGATGCGCGCAATCGCCTGCACAATATCGGTGGATTTATCCATCACGATCACCGCCGCCGTGCCAAGGCCGGATTTATGCTCCATCAATGCATCGAAATCCATGAGTACATCATCGCAAATATGTTTGGGCAAAAGCCGCACCGAGGAACCACCGGGAATAACCGCTTTCAGATTGTCCCAGCCGCCGGTAACGCCCCCTGCATGTTTTTCCAGCAAGTCCTTCAAAGGAATAGACATTTCCTCTTCCACATTACATGGATTATTAACATGGCCGGAAATACAAAAGACCTTGGTGCCAGCATTATTCTCGCGACCAAAACCCCGGAACCATTCAGCCCCCCGCCGCAATATGGTCGGCACCACCGCAATGGATTCAACATTATTGACCGTTGACGGGCAGCCATAAAGACCGGCCCCGGCAGGAAAAGGTGGCTTCAGGCGTGGCTGGCCTTTTTTGCCCTCAAGGCTTTCCAGCAGAGCGGTTTCCTCGCCACAAATATAGGCCCCCGCCCCGTGATGGATATAAAGATCAAACGGCCAGCCATGGATATTATCCTTGCCAATCAGCTTGGCCGCATAGGCTTCATCAATGGCGCGCTGCAATTGTTCGCGCTCGAAAATATATTCGCCGCGAATATAGATATAACAAGCATGGGCCTGCATGGCGAAGGACGCCACAAGGCAACCCTCAATGAGAAGATGCGGGTCATGGCGCATAATTTCACGGTCTTTACAGGTGCCCGGCTCTGATTCATCAGCATTGACGATCAAATAATGGGGGCGATCCTTCACTTCTTTGGGCATAAACGACCATTTAAGACCAGTAGGAAAACCCGCCCCGCCACGCCCGCGCAAGCCGGAGGCCTTGGTCTGCTCAATGACCCAATCGCGGCCCATCTCCAGCATTTCCTTGGTGGCATTCCATGCCCCACGCTGCTTGGCCGCCTCCAGACGGTAATCATGCAAGCCATAGAGATTGGTGAAAATGCGGTCTTTATCCTGCAGCATGGGCGAATCCATTTCGTGAATATCCTGTCCCGCTATTTACCTGATTGGCCTGAAAAATCCAGCAGGAAACAGGAGGTTTCGCGCATTATTTGTTCCACAATAAAAGCCCGCCAGATATGGCAATCGCGCCAGTGGCAATGGGAACAAATCCGCCAAAAACCCCCGCAGGCGTAAAAAATTGCACATAGCCCCCAAGGGCCATGGCGGTAATCCCGAGCAGGATAGAAATTTGAGCGATACGGCGATTGGTCATGGGGCGAGAGGCCTAACCTTTGCGTTTATCATCAGGGCCCATTTTCATGGGCGGGGATATCAGGCTCAAAAGCCCGAAATTGGTTGCCGGAAGACCAAGAATGCCAAAAACCAGTGGCGGCACCCATAGCCATTTCTCGATCTGGTCAGGGACATATTCCGGAAAGAAGAAATAGCCCGCCAGCGCCGCGCCACCTGTAAACACAAACAAGGCCAGCATGCTCGAGAAAAATCTGCTGAGCATAACCTTGGGATTACTCGGATCAAGATCCGAGCTAAACATCGGATTATCTTTCAGATTTTTCGAATTATTCCCCATGAAAACACCACCTTACGCCAAAATGGCCCCCCAGTTCCGGCTATTGGACCCCGGCTATGAGTTCCGGCTATCGAGCAAAGGGCACCAAGGCCGCCGTCTGAATGGCCGCGGCCACCAGCTTGCCGCGGGTCCCGTCTCCTTTGACATTGTATAGCTCTGCCGATGTGGTGCAAATGGTTTTTCCCATAACCGTGATACGGGCCAGACACTCAAAGCGCCCCGGCTTACAGGGGCGAAAATATTGGGTGTGAAGGTCGGTTGTCGCCGGAAACAGCTTGCCCGCCCCCATAATCACCGCCAAAGGCCCCATAGTGTCATCCATAAAGGCTGCCAATATGCCCCCTTGCACATTGCCCGCCGGATTTAGCATATCCTCATTGGCGCTAAAGGCTGTGCGCAGGGTTTTAGCCTCCCGGTCAAATTCAAGCACTTCACCGGAAAATAATTTATAGGTTGGCGGCGGCGGAAAACTGTTTTGAAAAAGCTGCCAGAAAGCCTCAATCTCTTCACTCTTGGGAGGGCGCGTTACCATTACTCATCTCTTCTTTGTTGGCGCTTTTTCTCGGCGGCAAAATCCATCATTGTTGGCACCAGAAACAGGCTTGAGGCAATAAAGGTGATGGTGACAATCCCGATGGCCAGCGTTTCTATTTTTTGCTCGGAGTCAAAAAACCACCACGCCAGAAATGTCAAAAGCGCAAGCCCCTCACCAATGGCAAAGCGTATCAGATAAGCAATTTGGCGTTTTTGCAATTTGCCTTGCAACGGGTCCATCACCTTTTTCGCCC
>WFQB01000249.1 GCA_015487305.1 Parvularculaceae bacterium
AGGCGCACCTCGCTCGCGAGCATGTCCTCGGCCGAGGTCCAGCCCATAAGCGGGTCGATCTTGCGCGCCAGTTCCTGTTCAAATTCCAGCAACCAGAAATGGGTCTTGGCCTTGCCGGACTGCATCGCGGTTTTGGCAGGCTGGTAGATACGGGCAAACATGAAAAACTCTCCTGATAATGACAGGCCCCGAACCTATATCCAGTCTTGCTTCGCTGCAAGGGATAGCCATTCCCTAACTCTCCTTCGGTTGGCTTAGGAGGAGGGGCAAACGAGAGGCGCCTGCTTAATATCAAATTGCTCTTAATTGCCATTTGAGAGACCATAGCCCCCTCCGTCCTGTCGGACACCACCCCCGCAAGCGGGGGAGGAAATCTTGTGGTGAGTTGGTTCCTTCAACCGCCGTCCTCTCGCCGCACAGGCGCTAGCGCAGCGGCTCCTCAGGATGAGTAATCTCGTGTCGAAAGAATACTAAAGGATAAAGGCTCATCTTAAACCTTGTAGGGCCGTGACCACGGCTCCGGCGCTCATGCGCCGCGCTCTCTGGGCCCGTGCGCAGCACGGATCAGCCCGAGAGCGTAACTAAAAAAAATGGTCGGGGCGGCAAGATTCGAACTTGCGACCCTCTGTTCCCAAAACAGATGCGCTACCAGGCTGCGCTACGCCCCGAACCAGTGACCTTCAAGGTCGAAATGGGTTTTTAGGCTTTTTGCTGCCTTGTGCAAGAGGAAATATCAAGATTTTCTGGCCGGAATCGCTTAAATCAGTTCATGCGCCAACGAAAAAGGACCGTGTTAATGCCCAGATCTTCACTTCCGGGGCCGGATTTCCTGACCTCAATCACCGCTGGTCAATATTGGCGTCGTTTTATCGTGCCGATCGGGGCGGCCTGCACCCTGACCTTGCTGCTGATCTATCGCTTTGACGGTTGGGGCTGGTGGGTGGCGATGGGGATGTCGGGGTTCTTTTTAGCCCTTGGTCTGTTTGACATGATCCAGACCCGCCATTCCCTGATGCGCAATTTCCCGGCTTTGGCGCGAATACGTTGGGTGGCCGAGGCCTTACGGCCTTTTATCCGCCATTATGTGGTTGAGGATAATAATGAGGGCAAGCCTTATACGATTGATCAGCGGGCGCTCGTATATGAACGCTCCAAGGGTGAAAATGACAGCCATCCCTTCGGCACCGAGCTTGATGTCTATACGGATCGCTATCGCTGGATTTCTCATTCCATGGCCCCCGAAGCCACACCAGAAACGGCCCCGCTTGTTACGATAGGCGGGCCACAATGCGACAAACCCTATCCGGCGAGCGTGTTTAATATCTCCGCCATGAGTTTTGGCTCGCTATCTGCCCATGCTATTGAGGCCCTCAACAAAGGTGCCAGCCTTGGCGGTTTTTATCACGACACCGGGGAGGGCTCGATCTCGCCCTATCACCGTAAAAATGGCGGTGACCTAGTCTGGGAACTGGGCTCTGGCTATTTTGGCTGCCGCGACAAAGCGGGCAATTTTGATCCGGAAAAATTCACGGCACAAGCCAATGACCCGCAAGTAAAAATGATTGAGATCAAACTCTCCCAAGGGGCAAAGCCCGGTCGCGGGGGGCTACTACCGGGCCATAAGGTCTCAGCCGAAATTGCCGCCACGCGGGGCATAGAGATTGGCAAGGATTGCATCTCACCCAGCGCGCATAGTACTTTTTCAACGCCATTGGAAATGATGGAATGGGCAGCGGAATTGCGCAAATTGTCTGGCGGCAAACCTGTCGGCGCAAAATTTTGCGTTGGCCATGGTCCTGAAGTTATGGCGATTATGAAAGCCATGCTGGAGACCGGCGTCACACTTGATTTCATTGTGGTCGATGGCGGCGAAGGGGGCACCGGGGCAGCTCCGGAAGAGCTATCCAATCATATGGGGCGGCCATTGGTCGATGGCCTTGTATTGGTGCGCAATGCGCTCGTTGGCGCGGGACTTCGTGACAAGGTTAAATTGGGCGCGTCCGGCAAGGTTTATTCCGCGTCTTCACTGGCGATCAATTGCGCCATTGGCGCTGATTGGTGCAATGCGGCACGGGCCTTCATGTTTTCTCTTGGCTGTATTCAATCTCTGCAATGCCATACGGGGCGCTGTCCCACCGGCATCGCGACGCAGGATCAGTCGCTGCAGCGCGGGTTGGTCATAGAGGATAAAGCACAACGTGTTGCCAATTATCACAAAGCGACCCTTCATGCGCTGTCTGACATTCTCGGAGCGGTTGGCGTCAAACATCCAAGAGATTTACGGCCCCATCACGTCCAACAAAGAATAAGCGCCGCCGAGGCGCTTTATCTTGATCAACTTTTTCCGTTTTTAGACGAGGGGGATTTACTGGAAGGCAAAGGTGGTCAGGATTATCAAAACTGGTGGGACAAGGCACGGCCCGACAGTTTTGCGCTTGCTGACTAAAGCCCCCCTAGAGCTCCGGCAGAGATTCTTCTTCGACATTGGTGGTCGGGGCCGCAAGTTCCAAAACCCAAATGACCTCGCCGCTAACAGTCTGGGATAAAATTTTTTCCTGTGCCTTATAACCAGCCTTAGCGATTTTCACCCTCATTGGCGTTCGTAAAACAACTTTACATGGAGAGGTACAAACAAATCCCGTATCAAAAGTTAGCTGGGCCTCACTGGGCTCGGTTTTTATCAGCATGCTTGGGTGTTCCGGAACCACTTCACAGGCGGATAAACCAACAACGCCGACTGCCAGACCTGCCAGCACTAAAAGCTTATTCATCTTGTTCTCCCAAATACACGATCACTAATCCCGGATAAGACCCTATCACGCCTTGGCCATGGCTGCAAAAGCGGTCTGAAGGTCTGCTATCAGATCATCTGCATCTTCCAGCCCCGCATGAAAGCGCACCGCCTGACCGGCTTCTTGCCATGGTACGGCAGTTCTGTGTTTTTGCGGCCAGGTGGGAATAGCAAGACTTTCAAACCCGCCCCAGGAATAGCCCATGCCAAAATGGTCAAGCGCATCGAAAAAGGCACGAATTTTGGCACGCTCTTCTGTTTTGAAAATAGCGCCAAATAAGCCGCATGAGCCGGAAAAATCCCTTTGCCATAAAGCATGGTCCGGATGCGAGGGTAGGGCCGGATGAATGACCCGGCTCACTTCCGGACGCGTTGCCAACCAATTTGCCAGCTTTAATCCATTGGCCTCATGGACATCAAGCCTTGCAGCAAGAGTGCGCAAACCTCGATGGGCAAGATAGACATCATCGGCAGAAACATTATTGCCAATAAGGCGCATGCTCGTATTTATCTTTTGCGCAATCTCGTCATCATTAGCGGCAATCGTACCAATCAGACAATCTGCGTGACCAGCAATATATTTGGTCGCCGCAATGATCGAAACATCTGCGCCCAGTTCCAGCGGGCGATACAGCAATCCGCTGCCCCAACTATTATCCACCAACAGGGGAATATTTCGGGCGCGGGCGATTTTCGCCATGGCCGGAATATCTTGAACTTCAAAAGTCAAAGAGCCGGGGCTTTCGGCAAGAATGGCCGTGGTGTTCTCGCGGCAAAGTTTTTCTACATCGCTGCCAAGGCGCGGGTCGTAATAGGTAATCTCGACCCCGCGCTTGGCCAGATAGCCATCACAAAAATAGCGCACCGGGTCATAGGCACTATCGGTTACGAGAATATGCGTGCCGGGCAGGGCGAAACTTAGTAAGGCGTAATTAACAGCCGCCAAACCGGATGATGCCAGCAATACATGCTCGGCATTTTCCAATGCCATCACCGCCTGCTCAAAAGCCCGATGGGTGCTGGTGCCAAACCGTCCATAAAAAAATGGCCGCGTTTTGGCGGTAAACTGATCATAGGTGGGAAACAAAACCGTCGACGCTCGCTCCGGCGGCACAGGCACCACATGGGGTTGATCTGATTTCATCCGGCCTGTGGCCACCAAATCGGTTCGGGGGGAATTTTTCTTACTCATCCGCGCCACTCAATAATACCATTGCCTTGCCCGCTAGGGGTAAAGCCATGTTTTTGATAAAGCCGCAAAGCGGCCGGATGATCTTTGGAGCAAGTTTCAATCACCAGCTTGGCTGGATCGAGGTCCCATGCAAGATCAATCACATTCGCAAGAAACCATTTCCCGAGGGACTTGCCCATAAAGTCGCGCCCAAGGCCGAAATATTTGATTTCAACGGCACCGCCATTGGCCTGCCTGTCCCGGGCATCAATCTCGGCCATGCCTGCGGCCGCACCTTCCACATAGAGGCAGTAAAGATAAACCTCTTCATCATGGATGATTGGCAGCAATTCTTCATCACTCATATAGCGCCGCTGCACCCAATACCATTCGGCTCCAACATAATCATATAAAAAACGGTAAAATGCCGCCGGGCATTTCTCCACCCGCATCAAAGCTGTTTTATAGGGGGGGCGTGGAGGGAGCGGCTTGGTCGAGCGCGCCAGCATTTCGAGATAGGTGATGGTAACCTCAAACTTTTCGACTTGACCGCTCTCGCTCATAGCCTTTTTCCTTATTGATCCATCCAACTGGGAATAGGTAAATCTTTTTGCCTTAAAAATTCGGGATTATAAAGCTTTGACTGATAGCGGTTCCCATAATCACATAGCATGGTGACAATGGTTTTGCCGGGACCCAGCTCTTTGGCCATGGCAATCGCACCGGCAATATTAATCCCTGATGACCCGCCAAGACAAAGCCCTTCTTCTTTCACCAGACGAAACAGAATTTGCAACGCCTCCGGGTCCGGCACTTGATAGGCCGTGTCAATTTCAACGCCTTCAATATTGGCGGTAACGCGGCCCTGACCAATGCCTTCAGTGATTGAACCGCCAGAGCTCTCAAGCTCTCCGGTTTTTACCCAGCTATACATTTTCGATCCCATGGGATCGGTAATTGCCAAAGTGATGGTTTTATTTTTCTCTTTAAGGCCAAGAGAAACCCCGCCTATCGTGCCACCGGACCCAACGGCGCAGGTAAAGCCATCAACTTGACCTTCGGTTTGCTGCCAAATTTCCTGTGCGGTGCCAAGGCGATGAGCTTCGCGATTATCGGTGTTGTCAAACTGATTGGCCCATAAAACGCCGCCATTTTCTTTCGCTGCCAGCTCTTTGGCAAGGCGCTCTGAATAGCGGACATAATTATCAGGATTGGAATAGGGCACAGCGTCAACTTCAATAAGGTCAGCACCAAATATACGAATGGCGTCCTTTTTCTCTTGCGACTGGGTACGGGGGATAACAATGGTAACCTTATAACCAAGAGCCTTGGCAACCATGGACAGGCCAATGCCGGTATTGCCCGCCGTGCCTTCAACAATATGACCACCGGCTGTCAGTTCGCCTCTGGCCTCTGCGGCGCGAATAATTCCTAAAGCCGCACGGTCTTTTACAGACTGACCCGGATTTAAAAATTCAGCCTTGCCCAAAATAGTGCAACCGGTTTCTTCCGAAGCACGCTTTAGTTTAATCAGCGGCGTATTGCCAATCGCTTCCAACACTGAATTTCGTACATCCATGAGAAAATGCCCCTAAAGTGGTTTTCACGGTCTTGATAGGGCCATGTCTTAATAGGGAATACGGGCCGGGAGCAAATAAAATCCCACTGAGGCGAGATTAGGCCTTGGCGACTGTCACCTGCACCACATCGGTCGAGCCGGACCGAAAGCCGGCTTCACAATAGGATAGGTAAAAACGCCATAATTTCTTGAACCCCTCATCAAAGCCAAGCGGGGTCAGCTGGCCCCAATTTTCAAGGAATTTGTGCTGCCATTCTTGTAGGGTGCGAGCATAATCATGGCCAAAGGAAAGGGAGGATTTAAGCTGCATTCCGGCCCGCTCAACCTCTGATTTCAGGATAGAGGGGCTTGGCAGCATGCCACCGGGGAAAACATAGCGCTGGATGAAATCAACGCTGCTCTCATAATCAGAATAAAGCTCATCTTGAATGGTAATAATCTGAAAACCGGCAAGGCCCGATGGCTTCAGGACTTGGCGCACCTTGTCAAAATAAATATTCCAATATTCCTTGCCCACGGCCTCAAACATCTCGATTGAGGCGATTTTGTCATAGCTGCCCTCGACATCGCGATAATCCAGCAGCTTTATCTCGACCTTCTCATTCAAGCCTTCGCGCTGCATTCGGGCACAGGCATAATCATATTGCTCCTTTGAAATGGTCAGGCCGGTCACATTGGCCCCCACCTCTTTCGCCGCAAATTCCGCAAAACCGCCCCAGCCGGAGCCAATCTCCAAAACGCTCTCACCGGGGCGAAGGTCTATTTGCCGGGCGAGGGAGCGATATTTCTCCTGCTGTGCCTTGTCCAATGGCATATCTGGCCGGGTGAAGCGGGCCGATGAATAGGTCATGGTCCGGTCGAGCCATTTTTCATAAAACCCGTTGCCGAGGTCATAATGGGCCATAATATTCTTTTTTGATCCGGATTTGGTGTTGCGGTTCATAAAATGGGCGATTGAATCCGCAACTTTAAACAACCGGTTGCCAACCATGCGCTGTTTCAGGCTGGCGACATTATTGGACAGGAGAAACAGGCATTCCGACAGGTCCGGGGTGGTCCATTGGTCATCGGCAAAGCTTTCATAAAAGCCGACCGTTCCGCCAAGAATGGTGCGCCGTACCATCGCCCAGTCATGGATATGGATGATCGCGGCCTTTTCGACGCCCGGATCGCTTTGGGAAGGGGTATTCTGGAATTTGATAATCCGACCATCGGGGAAAGCAAAAACCATGGCACAATCGTCTAATTGCTGCGCCGCATGGGCCATGGCCTTGAAGAAGTAAGGCGTGTTTTTCAGTAATTGCCGACGATTTTCCGGCGTCACCCTGATGGCCTGTTGCAAATAATCCCTTTTATCCATGGGTGGACCTCTATCTCTCCTGATGATTGTAGCATTTACACTGTGGCAAACAATACGCAAGAAAGGGGCTAGCGGCTCACAAATTGGGCGTTTTTTTATAGATATTCTGACCCTAAGACCGCACTTTAAGTAATCCAATCAACATAGGCTTATAATTTGCTCTCAGCCCTGCTGGCCTAAGGTTAAATTACACTATTACAGCCTAGGGTCAGGCCCCATAAACAGGATGGAAATGGTATGAATCAATTTGCCTTCCTGTAAGGCGCGAGCCCGCCGATAACCTCGCCGGTTTTCAAGGGCTCGCAACGCAGCAGGGAGGCAAATGAATCATATCCAAAGGACGACAAAGCTGCTGCAATCTGCCGCGTCAAAGCGCTCAAATGGGCACAAAGCCCATTTTTCGCACTTTTCCTCTTTCC
>WFQB01000250.1 GCA_015487305.1 Parvularculaceae bacterium
GAACAGCTCGTTAATGTTTGGAGCACGAGCAGCACGTTGGAACTGGGTGCGGAACCGAACTTGTGAATTCGGAGCCCATTCAGCACCAATCGCGTAAGTATCCAGACCACCAACTGTTGAGTAATCGGAATAACGATAGGCAGCGTTCAAGGACAGCTCTTCTGCAAACGCAGCACCTTCAACCAACGGCACATAAAGTTCGCCGAAAATCTCAGACACAGTGTAACGGCCTTTGATCGGAAGCGCTTGGTTAAAGCCAGCAACGTCCGGACCAAGAACTGAGTCAGGTTTAAAGTCGGAGAAGTTCTCACGATACTCTGTACCGATAGCAAACTGAACCGGTGACGAAGCTGCTGGCATGGTGATGCCAAGAGCGCCATCAGTAACGGCAATGATGTTCACTTGCTCGAGATCGAGAATAGTTGCACCAGTGCGGGAAACGAGATCGACACAAGTATCGGAGAAGTTGAACTCACCGAAAATGTTACAACCTTGATTTAAGACCGCATCCTGCATAGCAGAAATTGACACGTTACCGGTTTGGATTTCAGCTGCTGCTGTTTTTGAGAAAGAACCAAAGATGTTCCAATCCCAATCATTCAGCCACGTGCCTTCCAATGAGCCCGCTAACTGCAAAGACTCACGCTTGGAGCTTGCGTTCCGTGGACCAACTTCGCGCATACGACGGCCAATAAAGACGCCATACGTGTCTGTACCATCAAACACTCCATTAGAGTTGTTATCAGTAAAGCCACCAGCTGAAGTGATCAGGTCACGAACAGACTGGGTTACCCCACCGCTGTTTGGCCCAATGGTTACAACATTAAAATATGGTGTTGGAGCCAATTCTTGAGCAACCACATTGGACGAAAATACTGTCCGGCCTTTGAACGTGATGTCGTCAGTGATGTCATAGGTGACAAAACCAGCGGCATTGTAACGCTCTTGTGGCAATTGCAGATAGTTCACAGGCGCGTAGTTATAACGCGTTGTGTTTGGACCTGAATTGATCCAGGGAATTGGATCGCCATTGGCATCAAAGGTTGCGCCACCTGTACAGGTGCCGCTGAGGCCTTCGGCTGAACCACCACCCGGTGCGGTACAGGTTGTGCCGTCAGTGGTGTAGCCAAGACTGGTGAAGTCGAAGCCATCAAAGAAGCGCGTACCTGGAACACCAGATGAACCAAATGGGTCAAAGCCTGTGCCATTGTCGTCATTGGCAACACGGGAGAAGTCACGATCACCCTGGAATACAGGCTGGCGGTCTGTGTAGCCAAACGAGATAACAGCATTACCGCGGCCATCAGCAAAGCTGCCGCCAGCGATAAGGTTGATGTCGAAGATGTCACCATCTTGCTCGCCAGTGGTCTGGTAAGAAGAGGCAATTTCAAGCCCTTCAAAGTCAGTTTTCAGAATGAAGTTGACAACACCGGCAACAGCGTCGGAACCATAAATAGCCGATGCACCACCAGTAACAATGTCAATGCGCTGAACCATGGAAGCAGGAATGGAGTTGAGGTCAACCACACCACCACCATCAAAGGTAACCCAGCGATTGCCGTCCACAAGAACCAGTGTCCGCGAAGAACCCAGGCCACGAAGGTTGGCTGTCGCTGTACCGTTACCAGGGTTGTTTGATGTAGCATCAAAACCTGGAATGGCTTGCGGCAGTGAGTTCAGGAACTGCTCGGTGTTAACAGTGTTTGAAAGCGCCAGTTCCTGCGCATCAAAAGAAGCAACCGGCGATGGTGCCTCAAGATCGGTACGTTCAATGCGCGTACCGGTGATGACAATCTCGTCATCATCCTGAGCCAGAGCAGGGGTTGCAAAAGCAGCCACTGCACCTGCCAGGATCGTCGTCTGCATCAGACGCGTGGCAAAAGAAGTTTTAGACATGTAAGCCCTCCAGCTTAGTTACGATTATCCTGCCCCCTTTTGGGGCAGGGTTTATATTGGGCAATCCCAAAATGCCCAAAAAGTACTTTACAACCATGATCCCGTTCGCAAATTGTCGCAAATCGGGACAGAGATCGAAAGCCTTGTGATTCAGTATCAGCCTTCACGAAAAATCGTCAAGAAAACGCTTCCATTTGTTAACGAATGCCAAGGCAGTGTGACAATAATGACACAAGGGTTGCACGCGCGGGACAGGTACCAAATACAGCCTGTCTGCTAGCTGAGCCCCGTTAATAAGTCCTTAATTTTCTATCTAAGTGAGGCTGGGACCAGATCTACGGGAGTTGTGATCCGCGGCTCAGCGTCCGTATAAGGCTCTACGCCATGCCAGAGATAGCTTGGAAACAGGACCAAATGGCCGGGGTCTGGCCGAATATAGCGCTCAGCTGGCATATCCAGCCCCCTTACCCCCGAGGCCCCCAGACGCAGCCAGCCACCTCTGGAATTGTCGGTCTGGCTGGGTAGTGCCTTTGGCACCCGCACATAATGGGCTGAACTGATCCAGCCGCGCGGGTGGATATGGTCAACATGGCCGCCACCGGACCTCAACTTCACCGACCAGGATGCTGTAAACATTAGAGATTTCTCTATTTCGTCTATCGCCGGGCGGCGCTTCAAAAACGGGTGGTTCTCATCATAGGGAAGGTCCGCCACAAAGCCGCAAGCGACGTCAAACATCGCCTTTCGCAGGGCCTGAATGACCGGAATGTCAAAATCCCATAAATGTCCGGGCGATTGCACCCCATTAAACAGGGTCTGTTCCAGAGGTGCGTTTTCAGTTTCAAATAAAGGCTCCAACCCCTCTTCCACCGCAGCCATAAACTCTTCCAGAGAGCCATATTCCGGCGGCGGTGTCAGTGCTCGCTTGGCGGTCAGCAGGTCATAATCATACCAAAGCTGATAGGCCTCGTCATTACAGCCCCGAAGGGCCAGAGCCTGTAGGGCAATTTGCTTTTGCAGACCCTCAATGCCCCGCTGGCGCTTGCTTCCCTCGTCCAGCAGGGTTCTGGCTTCATCAAATCTCGACTGGGAGAGCAGAAATTCGGCAAATTCGTGCAGGACATCAAGTGTCGGCTGTGCGGCCATGGCCTTGCGATAGGTGGTCTCAGCGGCCTCACCCTCGCCTGCCCGCGACAATATATCGGCCTCCAATGCCAGTGCCTCTGCATGCTGGCTGAACAGAGCTTGGGTCGCTCGTGCTGCATCCAGCGCCGCATCAACTTTCCCGGCGCGCAGAGCCAAAGATGCTTTGACCATGAGAAGCTCTGCTTTTTGCTCATCACTGGCGGCACTCAGAACCGGGTCGAAGGATCGCAAAAAGGCTTTATTCTCGCCGCGCTCCCATAATTGGCGGTTATAATCGCGATGGGTCTCGCTATTGGTCGGGTCTATCTCCAGAGCCTCAAGATAGACCTTATAGGCCTCCTGCTGGCGCCCAAGGCGTTGATAGGCCCGCGCCAGATTGGCTGTCACCTCGCCGGATAGTTTTATATCTGCGGTTTTATCTGATGTGTCCTTCAGCGCATTGGCGGCACGCTGCTGATAGACCAAAGCCTCATTCAAATCCCCGGCCTCCCGATAAGCCGCACCAAGATTATTAAGGGCCAGAACGTTTTGTGGCTCAGCGGCGATAATCTTCTTTAGTAGATCGATAGCCTCTTTGGCGCGATAGCTTTCTGAAAGCACGCCGCCCAGAGCAATCGCTGCCGCACTGTGATTGGCTTTTAAGGCAAGGCATTGACGCAGGGCCGTCTCAGCCTGCCCTGCATCATCCATTTCAAGATAGAGCTGCGCCAGGGAATAATAGGCCTCAGCAAAATCCGGCTTGCTGGTGATTGTCTGGCGAAATATTTTTTCTGCTTCAGCCAGCCTTTTAGCCCGGCGCAGATAATTTGCGTAATTATGAAGAACTTCGTGGGGGCGCGGATTATATTTCGCCGCTTCGGTAAAGGCTTTGTCTGCCCCATCCCGTTGCAAATAGCCAAGGCTCAAGGCTTTGAAGTGAAGCGCATCAGCCTGCGTCGCCGAAAGTCGCAAAGCCGCCTCACTCGCCTTCAGGCAGGCGCTATGGTTTTTGGCCTGAAAAGCCGCCAGCGCCTGTTGCAGGTGCTGGATCAATTGCGGAGACAGTGTCGACATAGTGCCGAACCATAACCAAACCGCTATTTATTGCCACTATTTTTAGGCGCAAATCAGAAGCAATAACGCTAATTCTTGCGCAGACAATATTAGCCCATATAGGCCGGACGGCGGGCTGCCAGAAATTCGCGAGCTTGTTTTTGCGCTTCGGCGATTTCTTCCGGTGACATTTCAACGGTCAGTTCAGAGCGATAAACACGCGCTTCACGGCTGCCTTGCATAGCGGCAAGGTTGAACCATTTATGGGCGACAATCAGATTAAACTCGGTATCGCCACCGGGGGTTGAGGCTTCAAGCCCCATGCGCAGCATCTCTTCGCTGCTGAGGATTTTTTCTGCGCCTTCAAGGACGCTAAAGTCTACGGATACGGACATGACATGTCCCCTTCTTTTTCACTTATATTTCTTTCGCACTTGTCTTGATGGATCAGCCGATCTTTATCGTCAGCATTAACCCTGTCCAAATTCTGCCATGTTTTAGATGAAAAAAAAGTAAAGTGCATTTTATCCGTTTGTTTACGGATGATTCACTTCTCGTTAATGATGCGGCGCAAATAGCCAGCGAGCGCGTTAGCGCGGTGCGCAAAAATGCTTATAGGTGCGCGTGTTTTCATCAAGCGTGGTGATGAACCATTCGGTCTCGCGCCATTCATCTTTGTACGGATGTTTCCACTTGCCCGTCACGGATATTGTATTGTCCGAATTGGTCTCATCCCTGATAATTGGCGGCATTGGGCCACCCGCCATCTGCTCGGACCATATCATCAGGCATGGTCGTGCCTCAATCGCCGGGTAATAAATCGGTGACAGATTGAGCCAAATGGTTTGTGCTTTGGGAAAGGCGCGGCGGATATTACCGGCGGTGTTTTCTTCCATCACAAACAAGGTTACCGGCCCGTCAATTTTTTCGCGCGCTGCTTCAATCACCGCATCATAGGGCACAAAATCCATACATTTTTTACAAAAAGGCTCGGCAATGAACCCTGTGCCCATGCGAAATAGCAGGATAAACAGCGCAAATCCGCCAAGACTGGCAAGATAAAGCTTTTCTGTCTTTTGACTGGCAACAGAGCGCATCCGCGCCATTAACCAGAACCAGAGTGGGAATAAAAACGGAATGGCATAGCGCTCCGATATTTCCGGCACTCCCAAAGCAACAGCCCCGAACAGCATCAAAGCCACGCCAATCATCCCCGCAAGCCCGAGCCATGCGACCAGCCCTAGCCGCTCATCACCCTTAGGGCTCCAGCGCCGCCCCAGCCCTTTGCGAAACAAGACAAGCGCTACCAGCAAAAATGGCAGGAAGAAAGACAGGATGGCGATAAGCCCGCTGCCAACGCCTTCAAGGGCGCGCGCCATATGACTGCTCTTTGCCAACCCCAAACTGTCCGAGACCATAGCACTCGCTGCCTGCCAATGATCGGCGACCCAGAACAGATGCGGCGTCAGCAATAGGCCCGCGAGCGCGAGCGATACTAAAATACGCCAGTTCAAAAATATTTTGCGCGGTTCCGGCAGGATAAGCCCCGCCACCAGCAGGCTGAGCGCAAGGCCGACAAAATTATATTTGGCCAAGAGCCCCAAGCCCAATGCCAGACCAAACCAGAGATAATCAGTAAGGCGGCGATGCTCGAAAAGGCGAGCGCCTGCATAGATAAGCGCCGTGATAAGTGTGAACGCCAAAGCCGAATGGCTCAAAGCCTGAAAATAATTCCAGCCAATCTGATAGAGCAGGACAAGCCCGAAGGCCGACAGGGCGGCCCATTTTTCATCACGCAAGACCCGTCTTGCGGTTAAAAACACAAACACACCGCTTAAAGTCAGCAAAGCATATTTCAAAAACAAAAAACTGAACAAGGTCGGGCCGAATATGGTTTGGCTTGCGTGTAACAGCCATTCGTAAAGCGGTGGATTATCCGGCAGATAACCCCAATCCCAGCTTTGGGTAAAAATATTTTCCTTGGCATCATCCCCGGACAGCACCCGACCCGACAGCAGCCGCACCATGGATTGCAATAATCCCCATAGAACGAATATGCCGATGACACCGCGCAGGGAGAAGATGTTTTGATTAAGGGTTTTTAGCATTTATGAACATCACACTAAAAGCGGAAACCGAAAAATGGTCAGCCCCCACATCGGGCGCGTCGAAAATCGATAAAAAGGCTGCAAGGCAATGAAACGCATAGGTTAGACTAGCCATATTTTGCAGGCGGCAACAAGCGTGAGATTTGCCTCTCGTTCGGGAGCAGAGATCGCTTAGCTTGCAACCAAGCAGATTACTAATCTAAGAGGTGCCCTGACGAAGTCGGTCTTCGAAGGGTGGAAGTTAAAGAATCCAACTTTTCACAAACGCCGTCACTCATTGGCAGCCCTCTTCTGTCTCTTGTTGATAGCACAGCACTCCAACGCCATCCTTCGAGGCTCGCTAACGCTCGCACCTCAGGATGAGTTAGTTTTTTTATCTACACCTTCTCATCCTGAGCGAAGTCGAAGGACGAGAAGCGTCATTTCATGCCGCATCGCGCCCGGGTGACGATGTCACTCTTATCCCTAAACACCCAGCTTCTTCTTCAAAATTTCATTGACCGCCTGCGGGTTGGCTTTGCCGCCAGAGGCTTTCATC
>WFQB01000251.1 GCA_015487305.1 Parvularculaceae bacterium
ACCTTGGGGCGTCTTGAAACAAGAATAAAACAAACAAGGAATTTGAATGACCAATAAACGCTCCGAGAAGCGCAAAGTTCGCACACCTAAAGAAGCCATAGATGGCCTGATTGAAATTTATACCGAAAGCGCCGGTGCTTTGCGCGCCGCCTTTAATCATTATATTGAAACCGGCGAGCCGCCTGCCGATGAAGATCGCCGTAATGGCAAATTTTGTTATCCGCTTTTATCACTGACCTATAGGCCGGAACGCGCTGTGCCTGCTTTGTCCCGAGCTTATGGTAAGCTTGATGCGCCGGGGGTGTTTGAAACCGATGTCGCCAATCCGGCTTTGTTCGCGGATTATTTATTGGAGCAGCTAACAATTCTTCATGATGAATATGGCTGTGATCTGGAAATAGGGCGCTCGGAATCGGAAATTCCTTATCCTTATGTTCTGGAATCCGGCAAGGGTGTTGATGTGGATGCTTTCCCGCCTTCAGAATTGGCGCGTTTATTTCCAACGCCCGATCTGGCAGCGGTTGATGATGCGGTGCCCAATGGGGATTGGTTGCCAAGTCTGGCTTTGGACTCCAATCGCCGTGGCCTTGATCCGGCGGCAAGCGCGAGCGACATTAAGCGGCCTTTATCTTTGTTTTCTGCTTTGCGGACCGATTATTCTTTGCAGCGCCTGCGCCATTATACCGGCACTGATCCGGAAGACATTCAGCCCTTTATTCTGTTTACAAACTATCATCGCTATATGGACGAGTTTGTTGATCTGGCGGTGCAGAAATTACATTCCGATCCGATCTATGAAGAGCTGGTTGCGCCGGGTGGGGTGCGGGTCAATAAAAATACCAAAGGTGCAGAGGAGATTATTCGCGCTGCCCCTTGGCGTCGCCATCAAATGCCAGCCTATCATTTAACCGCCAAGGGGCGCGCCGGGGTGACTTTGGTCAATATTGGGGTTGGCCCGTCCAATGCTAAAACCATTACCGATCATTTGGCGGTGTTGCGTCCGCAATGTTGGATCATGATTGGCCATTGCGGGGGGTTGCGCCAATCGCAACGGCTTGGGGATTATGTTCTGGCTCATGCCTATTTACGCTATGATGGGGTGTTGGATGAAGACCTGCCGCCGGAAATTCCAGTGCCGCCGATTGCGGAAATTCAACAGGCCTTGTTTGCCGCTTCGGCCAATGTTACCGGCGATACTGGCGCGGAATTAAAAGCGCGATTGCGCACAGGAACGGTGGTGACCAATGATGACCGGAACTGGGAGTTGCGGTTTTCGCATGAAGCGCGCAAATTTAACCAGTCGCGGGCGATTGCGGTTGATATGGAAAGCGCGACCATTGCCGCCAATGGTTATCGGTTTCGGGTGCCTTATGGGACGCTGCTTTGTGTTTCAGATAAACCCCTGCATGGGGAGATAAAACTGCCCGGTGCGGCCAATCGTTTTTATGAGCGGGCAATTTCCGAACATATGCGTATCGGTATTGAGACCATAGAATTGCTGCGGGCAGGGGGCGCGCATGTTCTGCATTCGCGCAAATTGCGCAGTTTTGATGAGCCGCCATTTAGATAGGGCTAAGGGGATTGTCGCCAAGGAGTAGAGTGATGAAGAAAATTTTTATAGCCTTAGGTCTTGCATTGATGGTAAGCGCCTGTGCGACGATAGCGCGTTTTTCCATAGAAGATAGCCTGCGCAATATTGGTATTCCGGCAGCGCGCGCTGATTGTATGGGCGAGCAGTTGAAAGATCGTTTGAGCGATGATGATCTGCAGGATTTGGCGCGTTATCTTTCAGGTCTTTCCAAATCTGAAACCCCGGGCGAAGCGCTTGATGCCATGTTGAAAATCGACAATGCCAGAGCGGTCGGGGCGATTTCCGCTTCGGCGATCTCTTGTGCTTTTGCGCCTAAGAAATAAATTATTGAGAAAAGCCATGACAGCGAAATTTGACGGTCCGATGGGTGGAGAATGCCCGCCACAATTTGCGGGCTTACAGCAGGCTTTTCAGGATAATTTTGCTGACGGCAAAGAGCTGGGGGCGAGTGTTAGCGTCTTTATAGATGGCCAAAAGATTGTCCATTTATGGGGGGGCTGGTGCGATCGTAAAAAAGAAAGGCTTTGGGAAGAAGAGACACTGGCTTGTGTTTATTCCTCTGGCAAAGCGGTGCTTGCGGCTTTTATTTTTGAACAGGTTGAAAATGGCGCGATTGATTATGAAGCGCCTGTGGCGGATTACTGGCCGGAATTTGCGCAAAGCGGAAAAGCCGAAATGACGCTGGCGCAAATGCTGTCCCATCAGGGGGGGCTTTGCGGGTTTGAAGAGGAATTTGACCCAAGGCGCTGGCTTGATTGGCAGGCGACTTGTGAGGCGCTGGCGCAAATGGCCCCTTTATGGCCGCCGGGAACCCAAAATGGCTATCACCCGCAGACCTTTGGTTATCTTGCCGGGGAGGTTTTGCGGCGGGTGACAGGAAAGACGGTTGGGGCCCTATTGCGGGAACGCAAAACCCAGCATGGGGGCAATATTTTTTGCGGTCTCGGCCAAGAGGAATTGGCGCGCACCGCCTATATGGTCAAGCCGGAAAAGCCGCCAGTTTTGGGGGAGTTGAACCGCTATACGCAAATTGCCTTTTTGAAAAAATGGTCCTCTCCTGCGGGGGTTAAGCGTGAGGAATGGGCGGCGGCGGAAATTCCCGCGTCCAATATGCACGCCAATGCGGTGGGACTTGCAGCCATGCTGGCGCCGATGGCGGTGGCCGGGACAGACGCTTTTTATCAGGAGCGTTGCCATCGTGATGATTTGGTGCTGCCGTTCAATCTTTCCTGGGCCGCGGGGATGATGCGTAATACCAATGGCGCCTATGGGCCTTTAGAGGATATATTGGGCCATTCGGGCTTTGGCGGCTCTATGGTGCTGGCGGATCGGAAAAACCGGCTCAGCTTTGCCTATGTGCCGAGCAAAATGTCCCCGGCCCTGATTGGTGATGAACGGTCCTTGAGATTGATTGAAGCGCTCTACGAGTCGCTCTAAGCCTTTTTGTTCTTAAATTTGTCTCAAGCCTTTTCCAAGAGTGCCTTGCCCCTTTATGGCCTATTCTTCCGCGCAAGCCAAAACCGATAATGCCACAGAAATGTTGCAGCGATTTTTCGGCTTCCCTTGCTTTCGCGAAGGGCAGGCCGAGATTGTCGATGCGATTTTAGCTGGCGAGGATGTGCTTGTGGTGATGCCCACCGGGGCGGGCAAATCTCTTTGTTTTCAATTACCGGCCCAGATGCGTGACGGGTTTACGGTGGTGGTCTCGCCGTTGATTGCGTTGATGGAAAACCAGATAGCTTTGCTAAAGGCCAGCGGCATTGCCGCAGCGATGCTGCATTCCGGACGCTCGCGAGAGGAAAATATTTGCGATTGGCAGGCAGTGACGGCGGGGGCGGCAAAATTGCTTTATATGTCGCCAGAGCGCCTTGCCACGCCGCGCATGCGTCAGGCTTTGGCCAAATTGCCGGTCACGCAATTTGTTATCGATGAAGCCCATTGTATCAGCCAATGGGGCCATGATTTCAGGAAAGAATATTTGGCACTGGCTGATTTAAAGCAAAATTTTCCCCATGTGCCTTTGGCCGCTTTTACCGCAACGGCGGACGCCAATACCCGCAAGGATTTGCAAGACCGGCTTTTTGGCGGCAAGGCAAAATCTTTTGTGTTTGGCTTTGATCGGCCCAATATTACTTTGCGGGTGGAAGAAAAGCATCAGGCTGATAATCGCGTTTTGGAAATTATTGAAGCGCGGCGCGGGCAGCAGGGTATTGTCTATTGCTTGTCACGCAAATCGACGGAAATTACGGCAGAAAAGCTAAGTGCTGCCGGGCACAAGGCGCTGGCCTATCATGCAAAGATGCCCGACGAACAGCGCGCTGAAATATTAAATCGGTTCTTGACCGAGCCGGATATTGTTATCTGTGCAACCATCGCTTTTGGCATGGGAATAGATAAGCCTGATATTCGCTATGTTATTCATCGCGATATGCCTTCGTCCATGGAGGCTTATTATCAGGAAATTGGTCGTGCCGGGCGCGATGGGGCGCCTGCCGATGCGATTATGCTTTATGGCATGCAGGATTTGATGCAAAGACGGCGGATGATTGACGAGAGCGAAGCGCCCGATGAAATAAAAAGACTGGAACGTCGTCGTCTTGATGCTTTGGCCCATTATTGCGATGGGCTTGATTGTCGACGCATTGATTTGCTCAGCCATTTTGGTGATGAGCAAAGCGCGCCTTGCGGCAATTGTGACCGTTGTTTGGATGGCGCTAAAACGCAAGACGGGACGGCGCTTGCGCAAAAAGCCTTGCAGGTTATTTTATCTCTTGGAGAAAATTTTGGCCAGCAACATATCATCCATATTTTAACTGGCGCCAATACAGAAAAAATTCGCCAACGCGGCCATGACAGCCTTATGGATCATGGCTGCGGCAAAGAACTAGATGCACGCCAATGGCGGGCTTTGTTTCGCCAGCTTTATGCACAAAAAATTATTGAGCCGGTGGGGGATTATAATATCTTGCAGCTAACGGCGCGGGGGCGGCAGGTTTTAGCCGGGGCCTTGGAGGTGCCGGTGTTGATAGAAGAAAAGAGGCGTCGTTTTTCGGGCCGGGGGCGAGGGCAAAAATCTTTGGCGCAAGGGCAGGTCAATGCCAAATTGCTGTCTGCTTTAAAGGCCTTGCGTTTGAAATTGGCCAAGGCAAAAAACAGCCCGGCCTTTGTTATTTTTGCGGACCGCACTCTGATTGAAATGGCACAAAGACAACCGAAAACAATAGAAGAATTTGCCGCGCTCTCAGGGGTTGGCGAAAAGAAATGTGCCGCCTATGCGGAGATATTTTTGCAGGCTTTGCGTGAATTTGAAAATGGAACAGATGAATGAGTGACAAGACAGAGATAGACATTCCTGAAGGGTTTGAAAAACTTGATATCCGCTCTGAATTTGCCGCCTTTAATGGGCCGCTTTATCAGCGCACCAATCCCATAGCTTTGGGGTTTTTCTCTGAAGACCGCCATAGCAATATTAATGGCGTTGTTCATGGGGGGATGCTGGCAACACTTGCCG
>WFQB01000252.1 GCA_015487305.1 Parvularculaceae bacterium
ATGTACTCTTCCACCTAATCTTATCAAACCCCACGTCATCATAATCAATGGCTTCAATCACGGCTTGGCGCAGGTCAAGCTGTGACCTGTCGGCACCGTAATTGGCGGTTTCAAGCTTGCCTTTTTCATGCCCCATGACAAGGCCAATATCAGGTTCGCGGATATATTCACCATTGGCCATTTTTCTGCCGCGCAGATTATCAATGGCGGTATGGCGGAAACTGTGAAAGCTCTTGCTCCATCGCTGGCCAGCCTCATCTGTGCCTTTGCTGATAACCCCGCGCCGCTCTATATAACCAAGGGTAAATTGACCGTCTTTGCGCTTGTCAATGCGCGAGAACCAGTTCGAAACCCCTTTCGCCAAACGGCCTTGTTTGTCCCGTTTGAGCTTAAAGAGACCTTTGTCTGACCTATCCGATTTGCGGCTTGCCACATAATCCATAAAACCAATTTTGATCAGGGTGGAATGGATGGGAATGGGGCGCACAGAATTCTTGTTCTTGGCGTGTTTTTTGGCACCATCCGCCGCCGCACCACTATCGGCAATATTGGCATAAATGATGCCGGTATCAGGACAGGTTTTAATATCACTGGTTTTCAGTTGGGCGATTTCTTCCAACCGCGCCCCTGAAAAAACCGCGAGCAATGGAAACCAAAATTTCACATTCGGGTCTAATCCGGTGCGTTGAATACCAAAATCAATGCCGTAATCCGTGCCCGGAAAAATCAGGTTTAAGTCCTGAACAGTAAAGGGAAGGCGGCAAATAGATTGACTTTGTTTGGTATTGGGAATTTCAATGTATCGCGCCATATCATTGACCACAAAGCCGCAAGAATGGGCATAGTCTAGCACGCCCTTTAACTGTCCCAGATATTCGGCGCGGGTTTTATCGGATATAGTCTGATGGGTACTGTTGGGGTTTTGCGCCATTTTTATGGCTTGTGCCGTTGTATACCCTTTTTTGGCGTAATTGGTCGGCATTCGGGTTAACCAGTTCTGGACGTCTGATAATTTTTTCAGAGTTATCTCATGGACGGGAGTATTGTTAAAATACGCCTTCCAGAAATTTAATCGGGTTTGGTAATTGATCAGGGTGCGTTGTGATAATTTCCGCCCACGCCGCCCTTGTGTGGTGAGCTTGGTGGTATAAAGATCAACGGCCTCATCAAAAGGAGTGGGGGATTCGGGTTGATTTCCTTGGGCTTGCCTGCTCTGCCTTTGTCTGGTGGGTGCTGTATAGCTCTGATCGTTCAAGGATAGTAATTTTTCTAGAATATCAGGCTGGTCGGCAAATTTATTTAAAAGCCTGTTGGCGTTCTGATGCATTTCTTGGGCAAGCTTCTTTTCATCCTCTGGGCTATCCAGATCAAAGATATGCTTGCGCCCCAGCGCATCAAAGGTTTCAATATAACGCATTGTATTTCCATGACTTTGACGAAAACCGTCAGATAGAAATTTTTTAAAACACTGCCCTGTTTTGAATATAATCTCAGTATTAGACATATTCTTTAGCGTGTCAAACCCTCTCTGACAGTCTACCCAGAAGGAAAGGGAGCGTTTTTTTGCTTGAAACTTGTCTGTTGTGCGAAGGGATTTTCGCAGTTCACGCCTGCCATTAAATTGCGCACGCAGGGAAAGAGGGATAATTACACGTCCATAAAACATGTTATTATGGCGATTCCGGATTAAAAACTGGCCTGTTGCCATGGTCACATCTCGCATAAGTGTACCACCAAAGTGTACCACCTTGGTCTCAATATGCTCTGCGAGGGAATAACCCTATGATATATAAGGGGTTTTAAAATCTGTGGTGCCCAGAAGAGGACTCGAACCTCCACGCCCGTACGGACACTAGCACCTGAAGCTAGCGCGTCTACCAATTCCGCCATCTGGGCCACCTGAATGATGTGCAGTGATTACGATTACAACAACATAAAGTCAAGTGGTGAAATGAAAAAGTTATTATTGGCTGGACTATGGGGCACGGGAAAGATAAAAAGACGGTAGCAAGAAAGATGTTTCTGGAGGATTTAATGGCGCAGCAACTGGTGACGATTTTTGGTGGTGCAGGCTTTGTCGGTACAACATTGGTGGAGCATCTGGCCCGGACCGGGGTTCGTATCCGGGTTGCGGTTCGCAGACCAAATTCAGCCTTGCATGTCAAGCCGTTGGGCGATGTGGGGCAGGTGCAGGTGGTACAGGCCAACCTGCGGGA
>WFQB01000253.1 GCA_015487305.1 Parvularculaceae bacterium
ATTTCTTCTAAGGCATCTCGGCTCCAGCGGCCCGCAGAACAAAGATCGGAGCCATCAAGATAGCCATAGAGTCGGTGGGGTATTTGCGCTTCCTCCTCGGGGCTGGGCCGGGCTGTCACCACGCGCAAATCGCGATAAACCTGCATGGCATCGGCATTGATAATAATGCCATTGCAAGCCTTGGCAAGCGCCAGTGCCGCCCCTGACTTTCCGCTTGCAGTTGGCCCTGCAACCAGCACAATCTGTTTTTTTAACCGCTCCATAAGTCAGGACCGATAGCACAGATGGCCAAAATTCTCACCCTGATTTCCTGTCCGCAAAAGAAAGTTCTGTCGGACGACATAATCGCACAAGGTAAAGCCATATTGGGTTGCGGGGATAATATTGTCAGAATATTGGCGCCTGCCGAGGCGGTGCAATTTACTCTGGATGACAGCATTAGTCTCGACATGGCCGATCTTGAGGCTCTATTGGCAGACAGGCCCATTGATATTTGCGTTCAGACAGCCCCCTTGGCGGATATCAGGGTGTGTATTGCCGATATGGATTCGACCATTATTGAGCAGGAATGTCTGGATGAAATGGCGGCTCTTGCCGATATTGGCCCTCAAATAGCAGTCATCACCGAGCGCGCCATGGCCGGAGAGCTGAATTTTGAAGCGGCCCTGAAAGAACGCGTTGCCTTGCTGGAAGGGCAATCAGCTTCCATTCTGGAAAAGGTCATCAATGACCGGATAAGCCTGACGAAGGGGGCGAGAACTTTAGTGCAAACCTTGAAATCCAGAGGGGTTTTAACAGCCTTGGTTTCCGGCGGGTTTACTTTTTTCACGCATCGCATCGCGCAAGCCGTTGGTTTTGACGATAATCAGGGCAATATATTGGATATTGAGCAAGGGTTGCTGAGCGGGAAAGTGCTGCCGCCTGTTTTTGGACAGAAAGCCAAATTGGAAGCCCTTTCACGCTATTGCCAGGAGATGAATTGCCAAGCAGAAAATGTCATGGCCATTGGTGATGGGGCTAATGATATTGATATGGTAAAAGCCGCCGGTCTTGGCATTGGGTTTCGGCCAAAGCCCGCCCTTGCCAAAGCCGCCCAAGTTGTCATCCGCCATGGGGACCTAACTGCCCCACTCTATCTTATGGGCTTAAGTGCTGATCAGTTTATTACCGAATAGCCCCTATTCCCATGGCTGAATGGTTTCGTAAAGCAAGGAATCGCCGCGCTGGATATAGACCTGAATAGGGCTGGAATTTAACTTCTGGTAGAGGTCAAATTTTTCTGCCGCATCAAAAGGGTTCTCAATTTTCTCCCAGCCAATTTCCAAAATCACATCACCGGGGCGAATGAAATTGGCTGCTGGTGATTGGGAATCAACGGCTGTCACCACCACACCACTCACATTGGGCGAAAGCCCATATAGCAGTCTGATTTCCTCAGTTGGATCCTGCAATATCAGCCCTGCGGCCAAAACGGCCCCTTCCGGCAGATCGGGTTGAAAGCTGGATAATACGCGCCTTACATCCTCGCGGCGGGTGACTGTAACGGTGAGATCTATTTTTTTGCCATTTCGGATGACGCGGGCTTTGACGGTTTTACCGACGGGGGTGTCAGCAACGGCGCGGGTTAAATCGCGGGTGCTGGTTATGCGTTTATTGTCAAACAGGATAACCACATCATCAGCCTTAAAACCGGCTGCGGATGCCGGGGATGAGGCGCGAACGATTTCCACCAAAGCGCCCTTTTGGTCGTGCAATCCTAATTGCATCGCCTTTTCCCGATCAAGCTCTTGCAAGGTAACCCCGAGCCAGCCACGACGGGTTTCACCAAATTCAAGTAATTGCTTCACAACCTGCTCAGCCAAATCGGCAGGAATTGCAAAGCCAACACCAACCGATCCGCCGGTTTGCGAGAAGATTGCAGTGTTAACGCCAATCACCTGACCATCCATATCGAAAAGAGGCCCGCCTGAATTCCCTTTATTAATGGCAGCATCGGTTTGGATATAATCATCATAGGTGCCGGATTCAATATCGCGATTACGCGCTGAAATAATGCCGGCAGAAACCGAGCCACCAAGACCAAATGGATTACCAATAGCAACAACCCAATCGCCGACCCGGGCTTTATCGGAATCTCCCCAAGAGACAAAAGCCAGTTTGCCTTTTGGGTTTTTAATCTTGAGAACGGCAATATCGGTCTCCCGATCAATACCCATGACTTTGGCCTCATATTCATGGCCATCAATCATGGTGACAAGAATATTATCGGCTTTATCAATGACATGATTATTCGTAACAACGACACCATCAGCAGAAATGATAAAGCCAGCCCCCATGGATAGAGACTGCTTTCCTAATTTGCGCTGATAAGGCTCCATTTTTTCGCCACTGGTGAACTGGCCTGTGTTTTTGGAAGTGGAAATATAGACCACTGCCGGTGAAAGCTCTTCCACCAGATCAGCAAATCCATCAGGGGTTCCGCGAATTGCAGCAGAGGCCGATGTACCCAGTGAAGATAAACTATAAATAGAAATGAGAGCCACTATTGTCAGCGGACGCAGTAAATTCCGTAATGAGTGCAGAATTCTATCATTAAAAACGAACAATACTGTGTTTTTTTCCATGGTCATGCTTGACTTTATCCTCGCTTACTTTTCTTTATCGGGGGGCGGTAGGTAACTTCCCCGAGGGTAGTACAGTATTCCGTTTAGGGTGTTCGGGCAAGGCACTGTCTAATGCACTATGAACACTGATAAATTTTGAAAAATGGTCATAATTTTAACCAGGTACACACCTCTTGAATATAGCAAAACTATACCATAATTACAAAACGTCTTTTGCATCCAGAAGATGTTTCCGGAAACAAAGACTATCATTTGCCTATTCGGGGGGATTAACCGTTCAATAAATCCTTAAAACCAAAAAAAAGAAGAGTAGAAAAAATGCGCGAAAAACCTCAATCCAATGAAATCAACGAAGCTCTCTATCTGGCCAGTGACATTGTCGCTTCTTATGTCAGTCAAAACGCCGTGAAGCCTGATAATCTTGGTCCATTGCTGGAAAGCACTTATGCAAAGATTATCGCCTTGAATGAAGGTGAAGCATCGCGGTTTCGCGGCAGTCAGGAACCGGCTGTTCCTATCAACAAGTCTGTGACCAGCGATCATGTTATTTGTTTGGAAGACGGCAAAAAGCTGAAAATGTTGAAGCGCTATCTGCGCACACAATATGATATGTCACCGGAAGATTATCGCCGTAAATGGGATTTGCCTGCTGACTATCCGATGGTGGCGCCTAATTATGCAAAGAAGCGCTCCAGTCTTGCGAAACAAATTGGTCTCGGCAAAGCCGCAGGTGCTACTAAGAAAACAGCACGCAAAACGACCAAGCGTAAAACTCGTAAGAAATAAAACTTAATTACTGATTGAATGAAAAGGCCCGCTTCAAACAGCGGGCTTTTTTTGTTTGGTTTTATTTATAACTATGCAGCTTTTGCCAATCTCAATTCTGCCCAAACATCTTCCAAGGCTGCCAATAGGGCTTGGAAATGATCATCACTATGTAAAGGCGATGGGGTCAGGCGCAGGCGTTCCGTACCACGCGGCACGGTTGGATAATTGATTGGTTGGACATAGATATTATGCTTTTCCAGTAATAAATCTGTCACCCGCTTACAGGCAACCGGATCGCCGACCAGAATAGGAACGATATGGCTCTCGGATGGCATGACAGGAAAGCCTGCATCTTTGAGGACTTTCTTGAGGCTGGCGGCGCGTTCTTGATGTTGTTCGCGTAAAGACCCTGCGGATTTCAGATATTGGACCGAGGCCAGCGCACCAGCGACGAGAACCGGCGACAAAGCGGTTGTGAAAATAAAGCCTGACGCATAAGAGCGAATGGCGTCGACAATATTAGAGCTTGCCGCGATATAGCCACCCATCACACCAAAGGCCTTGCCAAGAGTGCCTTCAATAATATCAATCCGGTTTTGAATGCCATCGCGCTGGGCGATACCGCCGCCCTGCTCGCCATAAAGGCCAACGGCATGGACCTCATCAAGATAGGTCAGCGCGCCATATTTATCGGCCAGATCGCAAATTTCAGCGAGGGGCGCAATATCCCCATCCATGGAATAGACAGATTCAAAGGCAATAACTTTTGGTCGCTCTTTGGGAATTTCTTTTAGCAATTCTTCTAGATGGGACAGGTCATTATGTTTCCAGATGCGTTTCTCGCAACGCCCCTGCCTTATGCCCTGAATCATTGAGGCGTGATTATAGGCGTCAGAAATGATCACCACATCGGGCATGATCGCGGCTAAAGTGGACAGGGTCGCTTCATTGCCCACATAGCCGGATGTGAATAGGAGGGCGGCCTCTTTGCCATGGAGGCTGGCAAGTTCGCGCTCCAGCAGGACATGGTAATGGGTGGTACCGGCGATATTGCGTGTGCCCCCGGCCCCGGCGCCAACTTTGTCCACGGCCATGTGCATGGCGTTCAAGACATGCTCATTCTGGCCCATGCCGAGATAATCATTGGAGCACCAGACGGTGACATCGCGCACGCCATTATGGTCGTGGAAACGGGCATTGGGGAATTCCCCCCGTTTGCGTTCCAGATCTGCAAAAACGCGATAGCGCCCCTCTGCTTTGACGGCTCTTACGGCCTTATCAAATTCTTTGTTATAATCCACGACACCTGACCATTTTTTGCGCCACCCAGTCTCATCTCTCTTGCAATATGGCTAATTTGCTATCGGAAACAAGAAAAAGCCACCCTAAATTGCTTCAGGATGGCATTTTTCTTTTAAATTACCGATATTTGCGGGGAATTCTCAAAGTCGGAACCGGACCTGATCTGCCCAAAAGCGCTCCAAACGCTCCAGCGAAAGGTTGGTGCCTTCCATCATTTCAGTGGTCACATCACCAACCTGAACCACCGAGCCAAGCTGGCGGCTGAACAGGCCCTCAATCTGGTTGCGAACCTGCATGCCCTCTTCGGTCAGGGCAACGCGCACGGAGCGGCGATCGCTGTCTGAGCGCTTGTGGGAAATATAGCCGGCCTCGACCAGTTTTTTCAGATTATAGGAGACATTGGACCCAAGATAATGGCCCCGACTGCGCAATTCACCAGCGGTCAGTTCATCATCACCAACATTATAGAGGAGCAATGCCTGCACGGCATTGACGTCATTTTGCCCCAGGCGATCAAGTTCATCCTTGATCACATCGAGCAATTGCCGGTGAAGGCGCTCAATCAGATGCAATAATTTCAAATATGTGCCTCTGAGCGCTTCTTCTTCAGGGGTGCGCTCTTGCCCATTTTGACCGGTCTGTGCCAGTTCTACTCCCATGCCATGCCTCTTCGAGTGATTGTTTCGATGGCTATAATTGACATAAAAAGTATAAGCTGTGGTTAAGGCCATGGGGGTTAGGGTTAATAAATCCTTTCCATTGCAGGCAAAAGCGTGCGCGTGTAAGAAAAAACTATGAAAACTGCTTCTTTTTTTCCGGGCGCTTACCCCAATACCCGCCTGCGCCGTCATCGCCAATCAGATTGGGTGCGGCGTTTGACGCGGGAAAATCACCTTTGTGTGGATGATCTTATCTGGGCCATCGTGTTGAAAGACGGCCAAGGCGTGCGCGAAGAAGTAAAAAGCCTGCCTGGTGTTTATCGGCTGTCGCCTGATGAGGTCGTAAAAGAAGCCAAGGCCGCCGCCGCCCTTGGTATTCCGGCATTGGCGCTGTTTCCTTTTACTGATGGTGGCTTGCGCACGGAAAAAGGCGAGGAAGCCCTTAATCCTGATAATCTTATGTGTCGCACGGCAAAAGTGGTAAAAGACGCTGTGCCGGATATTGGTCTCATCGGCGATGTGGCGCTTGATCCCTATACCAGCCATGGTCATGACGGGCTGCTTTCGGGCGAAAAAATCGTCAATGATGCCACGGTGGACATATTGGCACAGCAGGCTTTGGTCTTGGCGGATGCCGGGTTTGATATTCTCGCCCCATCGGACATGATGGATGGTCGCATTGGTGCGATTAGAGCGGCCCTTGAGGGCGCAGGCCATTGTGATGCCATGCTGATGTCCTATGCGGTTAAATATGCCTCCTGTTTTTATGGGCCCTATCGCGATGCCATTGGCTCATCGGGGGTTTTGAAGGGCGACAAGAAAACCTATCAGATGGACCCGGCCAATAGTGATGAGGGCTTGCGCGAAGTGGCCATGGATTTGGCTGAGGGTGCTGACAGTGTGATGGTCAAACCCGGCCTGCCCTATCTTGATATGGTGCGGCGGGTGAAAGACACATTTGCTGTGCCGGTGTTTGCGTTTCAGGTCTCCGGGGAATATGCTATGATAGACGCCGCTGCCAAATCCGGCGCCCTAGACCGGCAAGCAGCGATGATGGAAAGCCTTTTGTGCTTCAAGCGCGCTGGCGCTGATGGTATCATCACCTATTTTGCCAAAGAAGCGGCAGAGATTTTGAGTAAGAAGTAGGGTGCGTTAGCCGTAAGGCGTAATGCACCTGCTGGAGAGTTTTTACAGGATATTCGTGCGTGCGGCCCTTCGAGACGCCGCCTGCGGCGGCTCCTCAGGGTGAGTATGCTATAAGAATTAACAACGCCCCATCCTGAGGAGGCCGAAGGCCGTCTCGAAGGATGGCAGCAGAGAACCATCGACATGTTGTCGGAATCATTTGTGACTTTCAGGATTTAGCAACAAAGCAATCCAGCTCAATTTCCACGAGCCAGTCTTTATTGATAAAGCCCTTTGCTTCGACAAATGTGCTGGCCGGGGCAATATTGCGGAATATCTCGCCATGGGCGCGGGCGGCTTCTTGCCATTGGGAAATATCTGTCAGCATGATGCGGGTGCGATAGACATTTTCAAAATTGCCGCCCAATTCTTCCACGGCTTTGCGGCTGATATCGAGACAACGCAATGTCTGGCGATAAAGATCGCCCGGATGCGCCGTTGTGCCGTCCTCAGAAATGGGAGCTGTACCCGACACAGCAATGATATTGCCAATCCGCGC
>WFQB01000254.1 GCA_015487305.1 Parvularculaceae bacterium
ATGCTGAGGTGTTGGTGAAGGCCGGGGCCGCCAATCGCATTGGTGAGGATGATTTTACCCCGGAAAAGCTGGCTAAAATTATGGCAAATATTCTCGAACAACCCCAAAAAATCGCCAAAATGGCGATGCAGGCTCAAAAATCTGCCCCTCGCCAGGCGGCGGCAAAGCTGGCAGACAGGGTTGAGCAGATAGTGCAAGGTAAAAGTTGAGTTGAAGACTATGGCAGAGCGTTCCACCACAACCACAAGAAAGATCAAGATCCGATTGCCTTTTGGCATTGGTCTTGTGCATTTTGTCGGTATTGGCGGCATTGGCATGAGCGGCATTGCCGAGGTGATGCATAATCTTGGCTATGAGGTCAGCGGTAGCGATATTGCCGACACTGCCAATGTGCGTCGCCTGCGCGATAAGGGTATTACAATCACCATTGGCCATCGTCCGGATAATATTAAACAGGCGAGCGCCGTTGTTATTTCAACCGCCATTAAAGAAGACAATCCGGAAATCGCTGCTGCAAGAGCGCGCCATATTCCGGTGGTGCGCCGTGCCGACATGCTGGCAGAATTGATGCGGCTTAAATGGAATATCTGCATTGCCGGCACCCATGGCAAGACCACAACCACGTCCATGGTGGCTGCCTTATTGGATGCTTGCGGGGAAGACCCGACGGTGATCAATGGCGGGGTCATCAATGCCTATGGCACCAATGCCCGCCTTGGGGAGGGCGACTGGATGGTGGTCGAAGCCGATGAAAGCGATGGCACTTTTATTCGCCTGCCGACGACCGTGGGCGTTATCACCAATATCGACCCGGAACATCTTGATCATTATGGCGAATTTGAGAGTCTGCGGCGGTCCTTTGATCGGTTTATCGAAAATACGCCCTTTTATGGCTTTGGGGTTGTCTGTCTTGATCACCCTGAGGTGCAGGCTTTGGTCGGACGGGTGACGGATAGGCGTTTGATCACCTATGGGGTTAATCCGCAGGCGGATGTTCGCGCTGAAAATATTACCTATGGGCCGTTTGGTTCTCGCTTTTCTATTTTGTTTCGTGACAAAGGGGCTTTGCAATCCCGCTTTGATGATATTGAACTGGCCATGCCCGGCAAGCATAATGTGCAAAACGCATTGGCGGCGGCGATTGTTGCGCGGGAGCTGGGGGCAAGCGAAGAGCAAATTCGCAAGGGCTTTGCCGGTTTTGCCGGGGTCAAAAGGCGCTTTACCAAAATCGGCGGCATTGATGGCGTGACGCTGATTGATGATTATGGTCATCATCCGGTGGAAATTACCGCCGTTTTGGATGCAGCGCGCAAGGTTTGCGAAGGCAAAATTATTGCTGTGGTGCAGCCTCATCGCTATACCCGCCTGCGCGATTTATTTGACGATTTTTGCGCCTGCTTTAATCAGGCCGATAGTGTTTTCATCACAGATGTGTTTGCGGCCGGTGAAATGCCGATTGAAAATTACAATACAGAAGATCTGGTGCGCGCGGTGGCCAATTATGGCCATCGCGATGCGCGCTATTTAAGCGATTGGAAAGAGTTACCTGAACAGCTGGCGGCAATGACCGAGGCGGGGGATATGATTGTGTTTCTCGGGGCCGGGGATATTACATTGCGCGCCGCTGAAATTGTTGAAGGTTTACAAAAAGCAAAGGGGGGCAAATAATGAACGCAATCTTCTCTTTGCCTAAGGTCAGTGGAAAGATCATTGAAGGGGCGGATTTATCGGCGATCACATGGTTTCGCGTTGGCGGCCCGGCAGATTTTTTATTTCTGCCAGCCGATGAAAAAGATTTAAGTGATTTTCTGGCGCAACTGCCCCCGGACGTGTCGCTGATGCCCATGGGGGTAGGGTCTAACCTGCTGGTGCGTGATGGCGGTATTCGCGGCGTGGTGCTGCGTCTTGGCGGACCATTTGCCAGCATTGAAATTGATGGTTTGCGCGTGCGCGCTGGGGCCGGGGCCTTGGATGCTTCGGTGGCCAAGCGGGCGGCGCGTACTGGCATTGCCGGGTTGGAATTTTTGCGCGGGGTTCCCGGCACCATTGGCGGCGCTTTGCGCATGAATGCCGGGGCCTATGGCAGCGAGACCAAAGACCGCCTTGTGGAGGCGGTGGCCTATGATCGCAAGGGTAAGCGCTATGTGTTTTCGGTGGAAGATTTGGGCTATGCCTATCGTCATTGCTCTTTGCCGGAAGAATTTATCTTTACCGAGGCTTTGTTTGAAGGTGAGGCCGGAGAGCCTGCGGATATTGAAGCGCGCATGATGGAAATTATGCGCAAGCGCGAAGAAAGCCAGCCGATTCGTGAAAAAACCGGTGGCTCTACTTTTAAAAATCCGGACCCGGAACAATCGGGCGGGCGCGGCTCCTGGCAATTAATTGATGCGGTTGGCGGGCGTGGCTTTCAGATTGGTGATGCGCAATTTTCCGAGCAACATTGTAATTTTATGATCAATAAAGGCAATGCAAGTGCTGCCGATTTGGAAACTCTGGGCGAAACCATGCGTGCCAAGGTAAAAGCGGAACTTGGCATAGATTTGCACTGGGAAATCAAGCGGGTAGGAGAAATACTTTGAGCCAGCAAAAAAATATTGTCGTCCTGCTGGGCGGTTGGTCGTCAGAGCGCGAGGTTTCTCTTGTTTCCGGCAAAGCGGCGGCGATGGCGTTGCGCAAACTTGGCCATAAGGTTGAAGAGATTGATGCGGGACCTGATCTGGCATTGCAATTAAAAAACTCTTTTGCTGGCGCGGGGCCGGATATTGTTTTTAACGGCCTGCATGGGCTCGGCGGTGAAGATGGTGTGGTGCAAGGTGTGCTTGAGACCATGCGTCTGCCTTATACGCATTCCGGTGTTGCCGCTTCGGCGCTGGCCATGGACAAAACACGGGCCAAAATTGTGCTGGCTAATGCCGGTCTACCCGTTCCCCAAGGTGATATCTGGCAACGGGAAGACTTTACCGATGCGCCAGCCATGGATTGCGCTCATGTGATTAAACCCAATCGCGGGGGCTCTTCTTTCGGGGTTTATATCATGGGCGAGGGCGATAAACGTTCACCGCGCAAGCTGATTGCCGCCCATGAGGAAAGTGATTCAGAGTTTCTGGTGGAGCCGTTTATTCCGGGGCGCGAGCTGACAACAGCGGTGATGGGTGAGCGGGCGCTGGAGGTTACTGAAATCTTCGCGGCCAATGATTTTTACGATTATGAAGCAAAATATTCCGATGGTGGCTCGCGCCATATCGTTCCGGCAAATATTCCTGAAGGGATAAGGGCGTTATGTCTGGATTATGCCTTGCGGGCCCATAAGGCCCTTGGCTGTAGGGGACTGACCCGCACGGATTTTCGCTTTGATGAGACCCAAGGCGTGGCCGGGCTTTATATTCTTGAAGTGAACACCCAACCGGGTTTAACTCCAACATCGCTGGCACCGGAACAAGCGGCGCATTGTGGGGTGGGGTTTGAACAATTGATCGACTGGATGACAGGAGATGCCTCATGCGACGGGTAAGAAAATCGAAAAAAAACAAGGGTGGCCTGCTGGAGCGCACCGGCGCGCAGATTGATGGCTGGTTACAGCGCGCCGTCAGCGTGCTGATTACTTATGTTTCGGTCTTTGTTGCCGGTTTAAGCGTGTTGGTCTTGCTGATGCTGTTTGCCGGGGGGTATTTCTTTAATCTCGGCGAGCGGGTGGCCAGCGCCTCGGCTGATGCTGCCCGTATGGTTGGTTTTGAAGTATCGCGCGTGACCTTAAAAGGCGCCCAGCATATTGATGAACATGAAATTATCGCAGCGTTAAATGATGAACTGGCCGGGCCTGTGGTTGGGCGCTCGCTTTTGCATTTTGATGCGAATACTGCACGGCGCGAGGTTGAGAGCCTTGGCTGGGTGCGCAGCGCGGCGATTTCGCGCCTATGGCCAAATACCGTGCATATTTCGATTGAAGAGCGCGTGCCTGCCGCCCTATGGCAGCAGCCGGATAAGGGCATTTTGTTTCTGATTGATGCAGAGGGTAAGAAAATCACCAGAGTTGGCGGCGATGAATTTGCGGGTCTTCCGGTTATTCTGGCCTCCAAACGTCCACAAGATAGTGTTATGTTAATGCGGGAATTATCAAAATACCCAAAAATGAAAACCCGTATTGTGGCTTTGCGCCATCAAGGGGATCGGCGCTGGGATTTGAAATTTCGCAATGGCTTTACCGCTAAATTGCCAGCCCCCGGCGGCAATAATGAATTGGAGCAGGCGATTGGCAAACTTGCGCAAATGAATGCCGGAGAGGGGGCGCTGGGCGAGAAAATATCCATTCTTGATATGCGTGACCCAAGCCTTGTGCGGCTTAAAGAAACCAATTAGGCGGGCTTAAAGTACATGGTGAAACCCTTTTCAACCCCTCCTCTTAGTGATCGCCAAGGTGGCCTTATCGGTATTATCGATGCCGGATGCGGGAAAATTGCTTGCGTGATGACGCGCTATTTCCGCGATGATAATGTGCAGCCGACGGCAGAAATTATCGGCGTTTCCCATCGGGCGAGTAAAGGCATTGCGTCTGCGGGGTTCTTACAAAATGATAGCGGTGATCCTATCGCCAATGTAATTGAGTCAGCAGAAACCATGGCCAGCGAACGGCTGAAAGAGGTTTTGGTGCTGGTCAATGGTCGCCAGATTATCAGCCATCGGGTGGCGGTTGAAATAGAATTAAACGGTCAGGCTGTTCTTGATGATGATGTCAATCTGTGTGTTAAGCGCGGCGTCGAATCCTGTTTGCGCAAAGACCAGACCATGCTGCATGCTTGGCCGACACGGTTTCGATTGGATCGTACCAATCCGGTGGAGGATCCCCGGGGGTTGAGCGGTGAGACTCTATTGGTTGAAATGACCTGCCTTGCTGCTCCGAAATCATTTCTTACTAATTTGCGCCAAAGTCTTGAGCGCTGTGATGTGCGCGTGCGGGCATTTTTGGCAGCCCCTTATGCAGCCTCTTGCGGGGTGTTGATGGAAGATGAAAAGCAGATGGGAGCTTTGTGTCTGGACATTGGCGCCCGCACCACCGCTTTTGCCGTGTGGCAGGATGGCGCTTTGTGCCATAGCGGCCATGTGCCCATTGGTGGCGATCATATTAGTGGTGATCTGGCCAAGGCTTATGGGCTTGGGGCCAGTGATGCAGAACGCATTAAAGTGCAGCGCGGGCTGGATACAGAAATTGGCGAAGAGGGAAATCTATGTCTTGCTGATGTTATTGGACCGCGCATGGATGAGATTTTTGAGCGGGTTTTGCAGCAAATGGCCGTCGCCGGGATTGAACGCAATCAGCTTGCCCGGGTTATAATAACTGGCGGGTCCAGCCAGTTGGAAAATCTGACTCCTATTGCCGAAGCAGCCCTTGGGTTGAAAATGCGCATTGGCAAGCCTCTAAATGGCTGGGGCGGGCCGAGCGCCGTCAGCAGTCCTGCTTTTGCGGGCTTAATGGGCGCGATTGAACTCGTGCATGCGGATTTTAGCGGGCGCTTTGATGCTTTGGCTTCAATCGAAGATGACAGCGCCTTGCATCGTGCCGGTGCCGGGTCGAAAAAGGTTTTTGGCTGGTTGCGGGATCATTTTTGAGTTTTTGCCAATAAGCCTGCTATTTGAGGGCTGCGCCTTAAAAAACTATGCCCAATGGCATGAGGATTTGCTCAGCGTCCAAAGCTCTTATTTCCTATAAAAGGCCGCAAAGGTAAACGCCGTCTTAACCATTTAGTAACCGATTTTACCGATATTTTAACCATCAATTTATCAGGGGAAATCGGAGCACCTCATGCCGTTAAATTTAAGCGTACCGCCGGTCACAGAACTAAAACCAAAAATCACAGTCATCGGCGTTGGTGGCGCTGGCGGCAATGCGGTTAACAATATGATTGTCAGCGAGCTGGATGGTGTCGAGTTTGTTGTCGCCAATACGGACGCGCAGGCGGTCGGGTTGGCCAAATCCAAGCATAAAATTCAGCTGGGCTCTGCGGTAACGCAAGGCCTTGGGGCGGGTTCACAGCCAGATATTGGCCGCGCGGCCGCCGAAGAAAGCCTTGATGAGATTATTGACCATATTGAAGGCTCGAATATGCTGTTCATTACCGCTGGCATGGGCGGTGGTACGGGCACTGGTGCGGCGCCGGTTATCGCCCGGGCAGCGCGCGAGCGTAATATTCTCACCGTTGGTGTTATCACCAAGCCGTTTCACTTTGAAGGCGCGCGCCGGATGCGCATTGCCGAAGAGGGCATTAAGGAATTACAATCACAAGTCGACACGTTGATTATCATTCCAAACCAAAACTTGTTCCGGGTTGCCGATGAGCGCACCACATTTGCCGATGCTTTTGCCATGGCCGATGAAGTCTTGCATTCGGGCGTGCGCGGGATTACCGATTTGATGATTGTGCCCGGGCTTATCAATCTCGATTTTGCTGATGTACGCTCGGTGATGAGCGAAATGGGCAAGGCTATGATGGGCACAGGCGAGGCCGAAGGCGATAAGCGCGCTGCCGAAGCTGCCGATGCGGCAATTTCCAATCCGCTGCTTGACGAAGTTTCCATGAAGGGCGCTCAGGGCGTTCTTATCAACATTACTGGCGGCATGGATATGAAGCTGTTTGAAGTTGATGAAGCCGCAAACCGCATTCGCGCCGAAGTGGACCCGGATGCCAATATTATTGTCGGCTCGACTTTCTCTCACGAATTAGAAGGCAAGATGCGGGTTAGCGTTGTGGCAACCGGTATTGAAGCTGAGCAAATGCAGCAGGAACAACCGGCAGCAAAAACCGCTTCTGCGGAAATTTCTTTGAAGCCCTCTATTACAACAGGGGCTGTGCCGGCAGTGGGCAAGGATTTATTGGGCGCTGATGATATGTTTGAAGCGGTGCAGGATGATGTGGCCGCCAAGAAGACGCCAAAGCGTGCTAGCGCATCTTCCATTCTTAACCGCCCAGCGGAAAATCCGGTTGGCTCGGTGCATGACCATATTCGTAAAATGCTGACCGAGGATGAAGAAAAACGTGTGGCTGAGCGTGCGCAATCGGCTGGCCAGCCCATGGGGCGCAAAACACAAGACGCCAACCCCTTTCGTGGTCGCGGACCTCTAAACGCGGCCATGGATATATTGAAGGAAACCTTCGGCGGCGGGGAGAGCGCCGATGAAAAAAAGCCGATAGCAAAAAGGCGATCCGAAAGAGGCGCCGAAGGGCGAAAAAGTCAGGCCGCAAGCGGGGCCCTGCGTCCGGCCCTGAAACAAACCAGTCAAAATCGCGAAGATCTATTCGCCGAGGATGATGATGCGGATCTTGATATTCCGGCATTCCTGCGGCGGCGTGGCGATAACTAGATTGCCAGATTTCTATTAAGCGCATGATTTAGTTGATAAAAACCAACCCCATAGAGGGTTGGTTTTTTGCTGTTGGCCAAGTGCAAACCCTGGCCTGCGCAATAAGTGTGAGGGCGAAATAATGCGTAACAAACCTTTATTTGTTGCCGAGGCTGTCTTTTACCATATTGGTCTAGTCAAAGGTCTAATGATCTGGGGCAGCTAGCATGGGGCAGCTGAAATTTCGGGGTTCGGTATTCTCATCTTTGGCCGCAAGGTCGATTTTGGGTGATTAGAGTTTGGCTCTTTTTTTGAAGGGCAATAAAGCGTAAAGGGCGTATTTCGTGTTTGACCATCTGGAAACCGGATCTGATTTTGTCGCAGAAAAAACCCTGCGTAGTTCCGTCAGCCTTTCTGGGGTTGGTCTGCACACCGGCGCGCCTGTTCAAATCACTATTCATCCGGCAGCTTCTGGTAATGGCATTATGTTTCGCCGTCAGGATCTGTTGAGCACTGATGGTGCGGCGCGGCAAAGTGCCGAGCTTTCCAAAGTGACAATCAGCGCGCATCCAAAAGCGGTTACCCGCACCGCATTGGGCACGACATTGACCAATGAGTATGGGGTTAGTGTTAATACGGTTGAGCATTTGATGGCGGCCTTTTCAGGTCTTGGGATCGACAATGCTCTGATTGAGATTTCCGGACCGGAATTGCCCATTATGGATGGTAGTGCCGAGCCCTTTATTGCGGTGTTGGATGAGGCGGGCTTGCGTTCTTTACCGGCACGTCGTCTGGCTTTGCGGATTAAGCAGCGCGTTGCGGTTAAAGATGGTGATCACTGGATTTATATCACCCCGAATAGCGATGCCTCCGATTATGCCTGTCATATGGATGTGATGGTTGATTTTGAGGACCCTGCCATTGGCCGTCAACATGCTGTTTTTGATTTGGGCGCACAACATTTTCGCCAAACCATTGCGGCTGCGCGGACATTTTGCAATAAAAGCGATGTCGAATTGATGCATGAGCGTGGTCTTGCGCTGGGTGGATCCTATGACAATGCGATTGTTGTGGATAATGGTAAAGTTCTCAATCAGGGCGGTTTGCGCTTTGATGGTGAATTTGTCCTCCACAAGGCGCTCGACCTGATTGGCGATCTCTATCTTCTTGGCCGCCCGATTATTGGTTTGGTGACGGCCTTCAAACCGGGCCATGAACTGAATAATCGCTTGACCAAGGCCCTGTTAGATAGTCCTGAGAGCTATGAATTAGTGGAAATTCCGGTTACGCAAAGCCCGGCCATGCGTGTCGAGGCATAATCGCTGATTTTCCGGCACTTTGCCTTTCAATTCTTTTAGTAAATAAGCCGTTTTGCCTGTGTCAGATGGTTTGACCACCTGCCGATTTGGCCTTACAAGCTAGGGTTAACAAATCAGCATTGGGTGGGGTTTTAGACCTTGCGCTTTGGACTGGTGATTTTGGGTTTTGGGAGCTTTTTTTGATGGTAAATCAGGTTGTTACGAGCAAATCTCTGATGGCGAATTTTTCAGCTAAGCGGGGTTTTATGCTGCTGGCGCTGGCCAGCCTGCTGGTGGTGACGGCTTGTTCCGGTAATGCTGCAAAGCGCAATCAGAAATTTGCTTATATTGAGGAACCTGTGGAGCGCATTTATTCACGGGCCTTAGACCGCATGGAGAAGAAGCGCTATGATGAGGCGATCCTTCTATTTGATGAGGTTGAGCGCCAGCACCCATATTCTGGCTGGGCGCGCCGTGCCATGCTGATGGCTTCCTATGCCCAATATAAAACCAGAGCCTATGAGGATGCGATTGCTTCGCTGGACCGGTTTATTTCAATCCATCCGGGCAATAAAGATGCGGCCTATGCCTATTATCTGAAGGCCATGTGCTATTATGAGCGCATTCGCGATGTTGGCCGCGATCAGGACATCACCAATAATGCTCGCAATGCCCTGATTGATGTTGTGCGGCGTTATCCTGACAGTGAATATGCTCGTGATGCGCGGCTGAAACTTGACCTGACCAATGACCATTTGGCGGGCAAGGAAATGACGATTGGCCGTTATTATTTACGCAAAAACCACCAATTAGCTGCGATCAATCGCTTCAATTTTGTGGTCCAGAATTATCAGACCACAGGCCATGTGGAAGAAGCTCTGCACCGTCTGGTCGAATCTTATCTTGAGTTGGGTCTTGTGGGTGAAGCACAACGCACGGCCGCCATTCTTGGCTATAACTACCCCGGTGGTCACTGGTATCAGGATAGCTATAAATTATTTAAACAGCGCGGGCTGGAAAATCAGTTTCCCAAAAAGCCTTCTGCATCAGAGGCAAAGCTCGAGCAATCATTGGCGGCTGCCAAATAGGGTTTGGCGTGATATTGATTGCCCATGGGTCATGCAATCATGATAGGCATTGATTATGCTGACCTCGCTTTATATTCAAAACATTGTTCTGATTGACCGCTTATCTTTGGTCATTGGCGATGGGCTGACGGCGCTTACCGGGGAGACAGGGGCGGGCAAATCTATTTTGCTGGATGCGCTGGCATTGGCCACTGGTGGGCGGGCCGAGCGGGCTTTATTGCGCCATGGGGCATCGCAAGCGGTTGTGTCAGCAAGTTTTGAACCATCAAAAAACCATCCAGCATGGGATATTTTGGCGCAAAATGGCCTGATTGATGATGACGAGCAGGAGATTATTTTACGCCGCGTCATGGGAGAAGATGGTCGCGCCCGTGCTTTTATAAATGATCACCCGGTCAGCGTTGCGCTATTGCGCCAAACTGGAGAAAGTCTAATTGAGGTTCATGGCCAGCATCAGGGAATAGGGTTTTTGGATAGCGCTGCCCATCGCGGATTATTGGATGCGTATGGGGGGCTGGAAAATTTAGGCGACGAGGTTGCGCAAAAATATCACAGCATGATCGAAGCGCGTGATGCCCTTCAGCAAAACCGCGAAGCCAAAGAGCGGGCTATGCGCGAGGCAGATTATTTGCGTCATGTTGTCGAGGAACTTGCGCAATTAGCACCGCAAGACAATGAAGAGGCGGCATTGGCTGAAACCCGTGCCCATTTGATGGCGGCGGAGAAAATTTCCAAAGATATCGAACAGGTTGCAAATCTGGTTCAGGGCGATAGCACAGTGACAGCTTTAACCCGCGCTGCCGCCGGGCTGGAGCGCGCCAGCTTGCAATTATCGCAAGACAAGGCCGCGCCCTTGAAAAGATTGGCAGCGCAAATTGATAGCGTATTGTCAGAATGGCATGAGGCCGGGGCGCTGGCCAATTCAGTCGCACAGGATTTTCTTGCCAACCCGCAAGAATTAAATCATGTGGAAGAAAGGCTATTTGCCCTGCGGGCGGCAGCACGCAAATTTAATGTGCCTTGCGACCAATTGGCTGCATTGCTGGGGCGGGCGAAAGCGGATCTGGCGCTTGTGGAAGAAGACGCCGCCAGCATGGCAGCGCTGGAGAAAAAACTGTTTCAGGCCGAGCAGGATTATGACCGCGCCGCGCAAAAGCTATTTCGTGCCCGACAAAAATCTGCCGCACAATTGGATAAGGCCGTTGCTAAAGAGCTTGCGCCATTAAAGCTCGACAAAGCAAAGTTTGTCACGGAAGTAAAAGCCGAAGAGGGGCAGCGTAGAGCCAGCGGTTGTGACACAGTGCAATTTCTGATTTCCACAAATCCGGGCGCGCCTTTAGGGCCATTAAAGCAAATCGCATCGGGGGGCGAATTATCGCGCTTTGTCCTCGCCATGAAAGCGGCGCTGATGAGCAAGGAAGAGCGCACTGTTATCATCTTTGATGAGGTTGATGCCGGCGTTTCTGGGGCTGTCGCTGATGCGGTGGGCGAGCGTCTTGCCAAATTGGCTAAGGCGGCGCAAGTTTTGGTGGTGACCCATTCGCCGCAAGTGGCCGCACGCGGGGCGGTGCATTGGCGCATCAGTAAATCCGGCAGCAAAAAGATGGTCACTAAAGTTGAAAAACTTGATCAGGATGAGCGTATTGAAGAAATTGCCCGCATGGTAGCCGGGGCAAAAGTAACGCCCGCCGCCCGCGAAGCGGCAAAATCCCTGCTTGGTATTGTCACGCCCAAAAAAGCCAAAGGGGCGCGGGGCTGATGGCGGATAAAAAAGACTTAGAAAAGGCCAAGGCTGAATGGCAAAAACTGGCCGATGAAATTCGCAAACATGACAAGGCCTATTATGAAGAGGACGCGCCGCATATTTCCGACGGGGAGTATGATGCTTTGCGCCAGCGCCTTTTGCAATTGGAAGCTGAATTTCCGACGCTAGCTACGGCAGATAGCCCCAGCCAGAAAGTCTCCGGCGCAAGCTCCGGGCGCTTTCCCAAAAGCAGACATAAACAACCCATGCTGTCCCTCGACAATGCCTTTACCGATGAGGATGTGCAGGATTTTGTTAAACGCGTGATGAAATTTCTGGGCCTTGAAGATATGCCCGCCTTTATCGCCGAGCCGAAAATAGACGGCTTGTCGGCCAATCTTCTTTATCGCAATGGCAAGCTTGTCACGGGGGCCACCCGCGGTGACGGGCAGGTGGGCGAAGATATTACCGAGAACCTTAAAACCCTTGATGATATTCCTTTGGAAATTACCGGTGCCCCCGCCGAAATAGAAATTCGCGGCGAGGTCTATATGGACAAAAATGACTTTGCCGCCCTCAATAAGCGCCAGCTGGAAAAAGACAAGAAGCCCTTCGCCAATCCGCGCAATGCCGCTGCGGGTTCCTTGCGCCAGCTCGATATTGAGATTACCAAATCGCGGCCTTTGCGTTTTTTCGCCTATGCCGCAGGGGCGGTGAGCGACGATATTGCCGAGACCCAATGGGATGTCCTGCAACGCTTTTCCCAATGGGGGTTCAAGGTCAATCCTTTGACCAAGAAATGCAATAGTGTCGAGGAGATGATCACTCATTATCGGGAGATAGAAAGCCAACGCGCCGATTTGCCGTTTGATATTGATGGTGTTGTTTACAAGGTTGATCACCTTGATTTCCAGCACCGCCTCGGTGCGGTCTCGCGTTTTCCCCGTTGGGCTATTGCCCATAAATTTCCCGCTGAAAAAGCAATTACGATTCTGCGTGACATTGAAATTCAGGTTGGTCGCACCGGTGCGCTTACTCCCGTTGCGAGATTGGAGCCGGTGACTGTGGGTGGTGTCGTTGTTTCCAATGCGACCTTGCATAATGAAGATGAAATTGCCCGCAAAGATATTCGTATTGGCGATGCTGTTATTATTCAACGAGCGGGGGATGTTATCCCGCAAATTGTTGAAGTTATAAAAGACAAGCGCCAAAAAAACTCCAAAACCTATAGTTTCCCCAAAACCTGTCCGGTCTGTGGTAGTGCGGCCAGGCGTGAACATAATACCAAAACCGAAAAGCTAGATGCGGTGCGGCGCTGCACGGGGGGGCTGGTCTGTCCGGCGCAGGCAATGGAGCGGCTGAAACATTTTGTTTCGCGAAAGGCACTTGACATTGATGGTCTGGGGGCAAAGCAGATTGAATTATTTTATGAAAAAGATCTTGTTCGTGAGCCTGCGGACATTTTTACCCTTGAAGTCCGCAATAAAAACTCGCTGACCCGTCTTGAAAATATGGAAGGTTTCGGCAAAACCTCTATTGCTAATCTTTTTACTGCCATCAATGCGAGACGCACAGCGCCGTTGTCGCGGTTCATCTATGCCCTTGGCATTCGCCATGTGGGCGAGAGCAATGCGCGATTGCTGGCGCGCAATTTTGGCAGTTTTGAAAAATTTGCCGAAACCGCAAAGCGCGCCCACGAAGATGAAGAGGTGCGGGCAGAATTTTTGTCGATAGACGGTATTGGCGAGGTGGTGGCCGAGGCGATTATCAATTTTTTTGCTGAGACCCATAATATTGAGGCCTTAGCGCGCCTGATGAAAGAGATCAGCCCGACCCCGGAAGAAGAACAAAAAACAGACAGTCCAGTTGTCGGAAAAACCATAGTTTTCACTGGCAGCCTGGAGCATATGACGCGTGATGAAGCCAAGGCGCAGGCCTTATCCCTTGGGGCAAAGGTTTCCGGCTCGGTATCGAAAAAAACCGATATAGTGGTGGCTGGTCCGGGGGCGGGGTCTAAGTTGAAAAAAGCCGAAGAGTTGGGCGTTCAAACCATGAGCGAAAGCAAATGGCGCGAAATGGTTGGGCCTTTTTTGTAGGAAGAATTTTTATAAAAGCTCATCCTGAGGAGGCCGAAGGCCGTCTCGAAGGATGGCCAAGTAGAAATGAACTCTCCCTTACTGCCATCCTCCGAGACGCCACCTGAAGGTGGCTCCTCAGGATGAGTTTGTATCTTTTGTTGATGGTTGTTTTCTTATTACTACTCGCTACCTAAAGCGCTGCCGTCATGGTGATCATCCAGTCTCGGGCTGCGTCGTCGAGGTCATCGGCCAAAGCCTCGCGCACGCGCTGATGATAGTCATTGACCCATTTGATTTCATCTTCGCTAAGTAAAGTCTTATCAATCAAATTGCGATCAAGGGGTGCAAGAGTGATGGTTTCAAAGCCCATCATTTCGCGCTCGCCTCCGGGGATTGGTTCCGGAGGGGTGACGATGACAAGATTTTCAATGCGAATGCCATATTCGCCTTCTTTGTAAAAGCCCGGCTCATTGGAGCAGATCATCCCCGGCAATAATGGCTGGGTGATCGCTTTTTTGGAAATATTTTGCGGACCTTCATGAACGCCAAGAAACACCCCAACGCCGTGGCCGGTGCCGTGATCATAATCAAGCCCCGCTTCCCAAAGGGGTTTGCGGGCGAGGCAATCAAGAGCATGGCCGGTGGTGCCATGGGGAAAACGTGCTGTGGCCAGGGCAATATGGCCCTTTAGCACAAGGCTATAGCGATTGCGCATTTCATCGCTTGGCGTGCCAATGGCAATGGTGCGGGTGATATCGGTAGTGCCGTCAGGATATTGCCCGCCGGAATCGATGAGATAAAGCGAGCCGGGTTTTAATGGCTTGTCGCTGTCGATTGTTACCCGATAATGGGGCTGGGCCCCGTGATCATCCACGGCGGAAATGGAATCAAAAGAAATATCCTGAAGCTGATTGGAGCGCTTGCGAAACTCTTCCAGCTTTTGCGCAGCGGAAATTTCTGTGACCCCGCCTTTTATGGCCTCGTTACTGAGCCAATGCAGGAAATGGGTGACCGCCACGCCGTCCCGGCGATGGGCCGAGCGGGTGCCATCAAGTTCAATCGGGTTTTTGGTGGCCCGGGGCAGGGCGCAGGGGTCCGGTGCCTCAATCAGCTTTGCCCCTGCACTTTTTAACCGGTCATAAAACCAGTAAGGGGCAAGACCGGGATCAATCATCACGGTTTTGCCTTGCTTGCCCAAAGCATCCAAAGTTGAGGCGACATCGCTTTCAGGGCGAATGTTAACATCGCTCCCAAGATATTCGGCAAGACCATCGGTCACTTTTGCCGGATCAACATAAAGTTCGGCCTTCCCGTCTGCATAAAGAACAGCGCGACCCAAAGGTAGGGGCGTTGCATGGACATCGCGGCCACGAATGTTAAACAGCCAAGCCAAGGAATGTGGCGCGGTCAGTAAGACTGCATCGGCATTTTGTGCTTGTAGAGCTTCGCCAATCCGGGCGCGTTTTTGCGTGGCAGTCTCGCCCGCATATTCAGCGCCATGGGGTGTGATTGGCGTTGTCGGCATGGGCGGGCGACCAGCCCAAGCCAGATCAATCGGGTTTTTCTCAAGCTTCTTTAGTGATGCTCCGGCGGCTTTTGCCGCTTTGTCCAGTGCCATGACACTGGATTTGGAATGCAGCATGGGGTCATAGCCAATGACCATGCCCTTACGGGCGTTTTCCTCAATCCATTTATGGGGCGGATTGTCGATCAAATCTTCATAGGTGTAAAATTTTTCATCCACTTGCTCGCGGACCTGCAATGTGTAGCGGCCATCGGTAAAAACCGCAGCTTTGTCTGCCAATATAATCGCCGCGCCAGCCGAGCCTGAAAATCCGGATACCCACATTAGGCGCTCGGCACAGTCGGGCAGATATTCGTTCAAATATTCATCATCATGGGGCACGACGAGCGCATCAATTTCCATCTTGGCCATTTCTTTGCGCAAAGAGGGAAGGTTTTTGGCAGCAAATGATTTATCCGATTTTGGCTCGAAAGTCTGAAACATGAAAAACTCCTTCGCGGTCTATATAGACCTGTAAAAAGTGCTTTGCGACCTTAAAATTTTGATTTGTTAATAGCGGAAGGTAAGAACGGGCCAGGTTTCCTGATCGAGACGATCTACCAGTGTAAATCCAGTGGTCTCATAGGCGGCGATGACATCTTGTTCTTGGCGGGTGAGCAATCCCGCAATAATGATAAGGGCATCCTTTTGGCAATGCGCTGCCATGGGGGCGGCCAGTTCGATAAGCGGCCCGGCGAGAATATTGGCAAAGATAAAATCAAATGGCGCGGCAGCGTTTATCCGCTCATGGGCAAAACCATCGGCGCAAATAAACTCAATGCCTTTGACCTTGTTCTGGACGGCATTATGGGCCGCAATATCGACGGAATCAGCGTCGAGATCGGTGGCGATGATGGGGCTATTCCATATTTTAGCAGCCGCAATTGCCAGCACAGCCGAGCCAGTGCCAAGGTCGAGAATATTTTGTGGGCGGTAATTCGGATCGCTCTCGCTAATTTTTCCCAAAGCCTTCAGGCAGCCGGATGTGGTTGGGTGATGGCCGGTGCCAAAGGCGAGATTGGCATCAATGCGAATGGGAATTTTATTTTGATCTTGTGGCAATTTGTCTGCGTCATGAATGCCATAAAGCAGGAAGCGGCCCGCCTCGACAATCCCCAAGCCTTCCAGAGAATGGGCGACCCAGTCAATATCCGGCAGAAGTTCGGGCTTTGCGGGTTGATAGGCATAGCCAATGGTTTCAAATATCGCTCGCAGGGCATTCTCATTTGGCATTTGTGTGAAATAGGCTTCCACCTGCCATGGGCTGTCTTCATCTTCTTCAATCGGGTCGGTTTTTTGCAAAGAGACGGCATCGGCCGGTGGAAATAAAATCTCTTCCAGCCCAATAGCCAGTTTCTCGCAAAAATCTTTATCGCCCGACCAAATGGTTTTGTAAGAGGACATAGGGTTAGCTCACTAGAATATTTGAAAAAGAAAGCGCCTTGAAGAGAAGGGCAAGGGATAGAAGCATTCCGGCACTATATGTGAGGGTCATGCCGACTACCTTTAACGGGAAAATATTATCAAGCGATGCGGTGATTAAAAATGAAAAGGCAGTGATGATGCGACCAATGACAAAAACAATCATCGCCCATTCGACCCATGGGGCCGGTTTGGTCAAGCCCAAAGCCAGCATCACAACTGCAACAATGCCAATATATTCTGCTGTGTTGCCATGGGCCCGCACAGCCTTGTTTAAGGGCGCAGTGGGGTCATCAGGGCCGCCAAAGCCTCTTTTGGTATTGATGCGATGATAAGAAACCGCAAAGGATAAGAGGAATAATAAAACTCCCAAAAGGGCAATAGAGACAAGGGCGGTTTGCATGATGGTTGCCTTTTAATTCACGTGCCGGGGTCGGCAAGGGTTTCAGCGCGCAGGTTTTCAATTAAAGGCAGCAGGGTTTTTTCCCATGTTTCAGGCGTGATCGGACCGACCTGTCGATAGCGAATACGGCCCTTGGCGTCGATGATGAAGGTTTCCGGGGCGCCAGTAACGCCAAAATCAATCACAGTGCGGCCAATTTCATCATTGCCAACCAGAAGATAAGGGTCGCCAAACCGCTCCAGCCATCGTGCGCCCTGTTCGGGCGTGTCTTTCCAGTCTATGCCGTAAAGAGGGATGATTTCTTCGCGGGTCAGTTCCATTAAAAAGGGATGTTCAATCAGACAGGCCTGACACCAAGAGCCAAACACATTGATGAGATGAACCTCGGCCGGCAGATCGCTGGTGGCAAGGCCTTTATCGCGCCCGGCCACAGGCGGTAGGTCAAATTCTGGCACCGGGTGATCCACCAGCACCGAGGGCAAGACCTCATTGTTGAGACCAAGACCACGCAAGGAAAAAGCAGCTAGGGCAAGGAATAAAATTAGCGGGATAAGAAGGAGCCAGCGAGTCATGATAAATGTCGTAATACCTCTTCAAGGAAATTGTTGAAGGATTCAAAAGAGCGCCTGTCCGCACTCTCGCTATAAACCGTTCCAAAGCCGGGGTCATTGGCTGCTTTATTGGTGAAAGCGTGCATCGTGCTCCCATAGGTATGAATTTGCCAATCGGCCTCAGCCTCGGTCATTTCATTGGCAAAGGCAATTAAATCCTGTGGTGGCACCATGGGGTCGTCATAGCCGTGGAAAATGATTATTTTGGCGGAAATTTTCTGGCCTTCGAGATTATCGGGTTTGCCGAGCAGGCCATGGAACGAAGCGGCCCCCAATATTGGTGCATTGCTTCTGGCTGCATCAAGGGCGCAAAGACCGCCAAAACAATATCCGGCAATGACTGTATTATCCGCTTGTACATAATCCTGTTCATGGACCGCCGAGATGGCCAGTTTTAAACGCTCCTGCAAAAGAGCGCGATTTTCTACAAGCGGGGTCATTAAAGCCTGACAGTCTTCATTGCTCTGCCCCCGCACGCCCTTGCCATAAAGATCAAGAGCAATGCCCACATAGCCAAGCTCGGCGAGGCGATGGGCGACAGCTTGCTCATGCTTGCCGCGGCCTGCCCAAGCATGGCATATCATGACCGCAGGGCGCGCCCGGTCGAGCGTGGGGGCAGCCACATAGGCCTCAAAAACACTGCCATCATGGGTATATTCTAAGGTCGTGGTTTTGGTCATTTCTTTAAATCCCTAATTACTGTCCTTTGCACATAGGTATTGGCGCGCTGTTTCATAGTCCTTTTTAAGGGCGGCGACAATTTCGCCGGCAGGCAAAACCTGCTTCACCGCGCCTATGCCCTGTCCACCGCCCCAAATATCCCGCCACGCCTTGGCGCTGTTTTCTAGCGAGGAACTGAAATTCATTTTGCCGGGATCACCCTCTGGCAGGTCATTGGGGTCCAGTCCGGCATTGCGGATGGAAGAGGCAATATAATTGCCTGGCACGCCTGTGAAATAGCCGGAATAGATAATATCCTCCATACCGCTATCCACTACCGCCTGTTTGTAATCTTGGCTGGCATTGGCCTCGCTGCTGGCGATAAAAAGGGACCCCATATAGGCAGCGTCAGCACCCATGGCTTTGGCCGCGAGAATGGATTGTCCCCGCGCAATGCAGCCGGACAGCAATAGGGGGCCATCAAACCATTCGCGAATTTCCTGCACCAGTGCAAATGGCGATAAAGTGCCCGCATGACCGCCAGCGCCTGCGGCAACGGCGATTAGACCATCAGCGCCTTTTTCAATTGCCTTGCGGGCATAGCGATTATTGATGACATCATGGAACACCATACCTCCATAGGAATGGACCGCGTCATTGACATCCTCGCGCGCGCCCAAAGAAGTAATCACCAACGGCACTTTGTGCTTTACGCAAGCCTCCATATCCTGATCAAGGCGGGCATTGGAGCGGTGCACAATTTGATTGACCGCAAAAGGCGCTGCGGGCTGGTCAGGATTTTTCTTATCATGGTCAGCCAGCGCCTGTTCAATTTCGCAAAGCCAGTCATCCAGCGCTTCTGCGGGGCGGGCGTTCAATGCTGGAAACGAGCCAATAATTCCGGCCTTGCATTGGGCAATAACAAGTTTCGGGTTTGAGACGATAAACATCGGGGCGGCAAAAGCGGGCAGAGTGAGCTTTGCCATGAGGGCTTTGAATTGTTCCTGAACTTGCTGGGTCATCTTTTCTCTTTTTGTTTGGCGTTTTATGCGCAATATCTTTCCTGTCTGGGTTTTTCCTATCAGGACCATAGAGTTTCTTTGCGAGTGAGCAAGATTTTGCCGCAGCCGCGCCCGCAGGCCTAAAACATAAAACCCGGTAGTGCTTTTTGTGTGGTGAATATCAGCGCTCCGGCCAAGGCCAGCGCCGGACCAAAAGGCAGGGGCGTGGTGGCGGTGATCTGCCTGCCGCGCAAGGCCAATAGGCCAATCCAGATGAGGGCCATAAAGGCGGCAAGCATCAATATTAGAGGCAGGGCCATCCACCCGGACCAGGCCCCTAACGCCCCTAAGAGCTTGGCATCACCGCCGCCAAGCCCATCGCGCCCGCGAAAGCGCCGATAGGTAAAAGCAAGCAAAGCGAGCGTCCCATATCCGGCAATAGCGCCAATCACCGCATCGGCAATTGGCACAAAACCCCATAGATAATTTGCCCCCAATCCCAGCAATAATAATGGCAAGGTCAATGCGTCGGGCAGATAGCCGGTGCGGGCATCTATTGCCGCAAGGCAGAGCAAAAAGCAGAATAATATAAACGCCCCAATGGCTGCGGCAGAAAAACCCCAAACCCATAGAGCCAGCAAAGAAGCGAGCAAAGCTGCCAGTTCAATCACGGGGTAAAGAAGGGGAATTTTCTTGTGGCAATGGGCGCAACGCCCCCTTGTAAGTGCATAGCCCAGAAGAGGTATTAGAAAGATCGCATTGATCTGCGCCTTGCAATGGGGGCAGTGAGAACGCGGGACGGCAAGGTTGAAATTACCCTTTTGGCCTTGAGGAGCCTCGACTAGCCCCCAGATAATGGGCCCGCGATAAATCACCACATTCAGGAAACCGCCAATGGCAAGCCCGGTCAGGGCGATCCAAATGGTATGAAAAAGAGACATTAAACTCCTTAAAATGCTTGAAAAACAATAGAGTAGGCGAGGGTTGGCAGGTAAGTTACAAGGCTTCGGGCGGGTAACATCATGAAGAGATATGGAGTTTGCCCTGATTGAGGCGGAAAATAAAATACAAATAGCTGATTTTCTTGCTCTTTTGTCAATTGCCAGCGCCCCGAACAAGGGTAAAACTTATACTTCCCAACTGGGCCTTTGCGGGCGCAGGGTTTGGTATGGGTGTTGCGTTGGGTGTTGAAGGGAAATAGCCGATTTTCGGCAAGAGGAAGTTTTAAGATCTGTTTGGGACAGGTTTTTTAGAAACTGGCACCTAAAGGAGTAGCGTCGGGCGTGACCGCATTGGAAGGTAAAGCAGATGGGATCATTGAGAGTGATTCCTTACAAGGGGGTGAGGAAAAACCCCTTTTGCCCCGTCTTGTTGAGCTGTCTCTGCTGGCAGTGATTGGCGCTCTTTTGGCGCTTTCCTTATGGCGATTAATAACACCAATTGCGATTGGACAGGTGCAGGCAATTTCTGCACCGGCGCAAAATATTGCTGAGGATTATGGGTTGTTAACAAGCTTTGATCCATTTTCGCGCAAAGTCGTTACCGAACAGCCAGCCTACAACATAGCGCAGGAAACCAATCTTGATATTCAATTACTGGGGGCATGGCGCGAGCAAGAGGGTGGCGGCGCGGTGATCTTGAAATTAGACAATGGCGAGCAAAAAGTTTTTGAAGTGGGCGATGAGATCAGCCCCGGAATCACGCTCGAAGAAATCCTTTCCGGTCAGGCGATTATTTCCCGCAATGGCGTGCGCGAGCAGGTGTCGATTAATTGGATGCGGGAAATGGCACGGCAACAAGTGCCGGATGATAATTTTATAGATATGGCTATGGATAGGAGCAAGGGCGAGAAGATTTCGTCGCAGGCGCTGTTCGATATTGGTGGCTTGCGTCCTGTGCGCGATGGCGAGGGGCGTATCATGGCCTATGAGATTTTCGCGATAGAATCCGAACAAGCCCTCAATCAATTGGGTATTTATACCGGCGACCGGATTTTGATGATCAATGAACAACCAGCACCTTCTTCGCCGGATCAGATTATTTCTCTGATGCAAAAATCAGCTAAGCAATCCATGACGATTCTACTGGACCGTGATGGCGCAATCGTGCCCTTGCAGATTGAAGCGCAAAAGGGGGGTAAGTGACATGACTGATATGTTTCGCCCTCTGATTACGCGTCTCATGGCCTTTGCCGTTTTTGTATTTGCCAGTGTGATGGCCGGTGCCATTGTCGCCCCGGCTTTTGCGCAAACAACCTCGCTTAATTTTGAAGAGGCGGATATTCGCGAAGTTATCAATCTGGTTTCCCTGCGCACCGGACGCAGCTTTGTGGTCGATCCGCGCATTGCCGGACGGGTAACCATTATTGCCCCTGCCGACAGTGAATTGACAGCGCAAGAAACATGGCAAATGTTTCTTGCGACCTTACAGGTTAATGGCTATGCGGCGATTGCCATTGGCGAGAATGAATATAAAATTATTCCGGTGGAATTTGCCGCCAGAGAATCCGCCAAAAATAGTGGACAGGGATCGGAAGTTATCACCCGCATTGTCAGGCTTGATTATGTGGATGCCCGCTCGGCACAAAACACATTGCAGGGCATTGCCTCGGTCAATGCGGTTATATCGCCGGTGGTCGAAAGCAATTCGCTAATCATTGTTGATACCGCCTCCAATGTCTCCCGTATTCTCGGCATTATTGATCGCATTGACCGCGATAATTCCGTGGTCCGCAGTATAGCTTTGCAAAATGCTGTGGCTGAAGATGTGGCCAGTACGTTGCGAGAGGTTGTCGGCGGCGGGCAGGGGGAGGGCCAGCGCGCCAGCCCGTTGATGATTGTGCCGGTTGAAGCCAGCAATTCTATCATTTTGCGCGGGGCGAAAAGAGAGGTGGAGCGCTTGCTGCCAGTGGTTGAAAGTCTGGACCAGGCTGGCGCTTCGCCACGAGACTTAACTGTGATTTATCTCAATCATGCGCAGGCAGAAGATATTGTGCCCTTGCTAAAAGATGTGATTGCTGGAGGGACCTCCAATGATAGTACAAGGCGCAAGCCCAGTATTGGTTTTCATGAGCCAACCAATGCGCTCATCATCAATGCAGACCCGGAAACCCAGCGCATTATTCAACGCGTTGTGGGACAATTGGATGTTCGCCAGCCACAGGTTCTGATTGAAGCCATTATTGTTGATATGTCCGAAACAACGGCGCGGGATCTGGGCTTGCAATATTTGATGGGTGGCTCGGGCTCTGGCGCGGTGCCTTTTGCGGGCTCCTCTTTTGAGGGTACCAGCCCGAATATTTATTCGGCGGCGGCGTCGGCCTATCTTCTTGGCACCGGCACGCCCATCTCCGATGATATTGTTGCCAATTCCATTTCCTCTTTATTGCAAACCCGTGGCGGATTGTTTGGTATTGGCGGGCGCGATAGTCAGGGCAATGTCTATGGGGCAATTCTCAATGCGCTGCAAAGCGATACGGACTCTAATGTTCTCTCAACGCCTTCGGTTGTTACCCTCGACAATAAACCGGCGCGCCTGTCCAAAGGGCAGGAAATTCCGGTGACGGTGGGCGAGGCCATTGGTGATAATCTCACCAATGCGTTTCGCACTGTCGAGCGTCTTGAAGTGGGGATCATTTTGGAAGTTACCCCGCAAATCAATGAAGGCAATGCAGTGCTTTTGGAAATTTCCGGCGAAATTTCTAGCATTAGCGGCGCGCTCACAGGGGCTAATGGCGATTTTGTTACCAATAAAACCACTATTGCAACTTCGACATTGGCTGAAGATGGGGAGATTTTGGTTCTTGGCGGGCTGATTGATAGTGACCAGCAATTAAACGAAAGCAAAGTGCCGTTTCTAGGGGATATTCCTGTAGCAGGGGGATTGTTTCGGTCTTCCTCACGGTCTTCAAAGCGCAGCACATTGATTATATTCATTCGGCCAACGATCATACGCAATGCGGATGGGGCAAGATCGGTTACGGCACGCAAATATGATTATGTCCGCCAGCGCCAGCAGGAGTTTCGCTTGCGCGACAAGCCGGAGATTGATGCTATCGTCAATGAATATCTTGGCAAAGACCCGCAAACCGTGCCGAGCCCGGTCTATCAACAACCGGCGCAACCGTAATAGGGGGCATGTGTTTGATGTCTTTAACACAAGACGATAATGAACCCGATAGCCCGGATGCTATTGTGCAAAAGCCAACACGTCTGTCATACAGCTTTGCCAGACAGCATGGGCTGATCATTCTTGAGCATGGCGATAGGCCTGTGATTGGCCGTCGGCAGGGCGAGGCCAGTAAAGTCAATGAGGCCAAAGAGACAAGCGATCCATGGGCCCTGATTGAGGTCTGTCGCCGTCTTGGGGCGGCCCCGGAAATTGAAGACTTACCGCCACAAATATTTGATCGCCGCTTATCGGAAATTTACGCCGCTGACGGGATTTCCTCACAGGCATTGGAAAGCCATGAAGAGGGCGATCTGTCGAGCCTTGCGGAAGGCCTGCCGGTTACTGCTGATTTACTGGCCAGCGAAGATGATGCCCCGGTTATTCGTCTTATCAATGCTCTGATTGCCGAAGCGGTTAAAACCCGCGCTTCTGATATTCATGTGGAGCCTTATGAAAATAATCTTTCCGTGCGCCTGCGCATTGACGGACAATTGCGCGAGGTTTTGTCTTTATCTGCCCGTTTGACGCCGATGATTACCTCACGGATTAAAGTGATGGCGCGGCTTGATATTGCTGAAAAACGGGTGCCGCAGGATGGGCGCATTTCGCTCGCCCTTGGTGGCAAAAGCGTAGATGTGCGGGTTTCAACCTTGCCATCGCGTTTTGGGGAGCGGGTGGTGATGCGCTTGCTCGATAAAGATCAGGTGCAGCTCGATCTTGAAAAGCTTGGCATGCCTGCGCCAATTTTGAAACGGTTTGAACATTTATTGGTGCGACCCAATGGCATTATTCTCGTAACCGGCCCCACCGGGTCCGGTAAAACCACCACGCTTTATGCGGCTATGTCTTTACTCAACAAGCCAGATCTGAATATTTTAACCATCGAAGACCCGGTGGAATATGCCATTGAAGGCATTGGTCAGACGCAGGTCAACACCAAGGTCGGCATGACCTTCGCCAAAGGTTTGCGGGCGATTTTGCGCCAAGATCCTAATATCGTCATGGTCGGCGAGATACGCGATGTGGAAACCGCCGATATAGCGGTGCAGGCGAGTTTGGCTGGACGGCTGGTGCTGTCCACCGTGCATACAAATTCAGCGGTGGGCACCATCACCCGCCTGCGCGATATGGGCGTCGAGCCTTATCTTTTATCCTCGACGATAGCGGGCGTGATGTCGCAACGACTGGTGCGCCGCCTATGTGGGGCATGCGCGAAACAAACGAATGCAGACGAGGCGGCCCGACAATTAATGAAAATTCCTGATGGCGAGGAAATGACCCTGTATGAGCCAGTTGGTTGCGCCAGATGCAATCATACAGGCTATGAAGGGCGCCTCGGCATTTATGAATTATTGGTGGTCGATGAGACATTTCGCCAGCTTGTGCATGATGATGCAGGTGAAGCGGCCCTGACCAGCCATGCCTTTGCGGATGCGCCAACCTTATTGCAATCAGGCTTTGAACAGGTGTGTGCCGGCAAAACCTCTCTGGAAGAAGTATTGCGTGTGGTGCGCGAGGATGGTGAGGCATGACGGCGTTTCACTATGAGGCTTTGGACAAAGAAGGGCGGCGCAAAAAGGGCGTGCTGTCGGCAGATAGTATAGCTTTGGCTCGCGCCGAGCTTTCGCGCGCAGGACTTTCACCCCTATCGCTTGAAGCGGTGGCTGCGCAAAAAGATAATGGCAAGCAGCAAGATAGGTTACGGATTAAGCCGACCATGCTGGTGCCTTTAACCCGCCAATTAGCGGTGATTGTTTCCGCAGGCGCGCCAGTGGAAGAGGCTTTGCAGGCGGTGGCCATGCAGATGGAAGACGAGGCGGTCAATCAGATATTGCTGGGCGTGCGGGCTAGGGTGATGGAAGGCTGGCGGCTGTCAGAGGCTATGGGCGAATATAGGCAATCCTTTTCGCCGCTTTATCGCGGCATCATTGCTGCCGGGGAGCAGTCAGGGGATTTAGGTACTGTGCTACAGCGCCTTGCTACGATGCAGGAAAAATCCCGCACATTGAAAATGAAAGCTCTAAGCGCGCTGATTTATCCGGCAGTGCTGGTTATCATTCTTGTTGCGGTGACGATTGGCCTGATGGTTTTTGTGGTGCCAAAAATCGTCGAGCAATTCGATATGCTCGGCGCTGAGCTGCCTTTGATAACGCGTTTTATTATCGGCGTGTCTGGCCTTCTCGGGAATTGGGGCTGGATGTTGGCATTGGTAATTGCATTGGCCGGGCTTGGCCTGTGGCGGGCCATGGGGATGGCGGGACCACGGCTTTATCTGGATCGGCTGATTTTGAAACTACCGATTATTGGCAAGCTGATGCGCGGGCTTGATGCGGCGCGTTTTTCGCGCACGGCTGCGACGCTTTTTGCGTCCGGCGCGCCTTTGCTCGACAGCTTGCAGGCGGCCCGGCGAACCATGTTGAACAGCCATATGGGCACGCAGGTGGATGATGCGATTGTGGCCGTGCAGGAGGGGGCCGGGCTGGCGCCTGCTTTGCGCCGCAGCACAGCCTTTCCACCAATGATGGTGCATATGATAGCTGCCGGGGAGCGCTCTAGCGCCCTGCCGGTGATGCTGGAGAAAACAGCTGATCATTTGGAGGCCGAATTTGACAATGCCTCGACCCTTTTTATTCGGCTGTTAGAGCCGATTATAATCGTTATAATGGGTATTGTGGTGCTGACCATCATGTTGGCGATTTTGACCCCGATGCTGCAAATGAATAGACTGGCAGCCGGGTGATAGGGTGAAAGACAATGGATAGAAAATTGTTGAAAAAGAAACGTTTTGTGCTGGGCCAGGGTCGCAAAAATCAACGCGGCCTTTCATTGATCGAGTTGATTGTGGTGATTGTCATCATGGGCGTTCTTGGCACAATTATTCTCATTAATGTTCTGCCAGCGGCGGATCAGTCCCGGGTGCAAACGGCCAAAACCAATATTTTGACATTGGAAACGGCGCTGGACCAATATCGTCTTGATATGGGAGCCTATCCAACATCGGAGCAAGGCTTACAGGCTTTGCGCGAAGTGCCACCGGGACTTGCCAATAGTGCCAATTATCGCCCCGGCGGTTATATCCGTAAATTACCAAAAGATCCGTGGGGCAATGAATTTGTCTATATCTATCCTGACCGCGATGGCAGTTTTACCTTATTGTCCTATGGTGCTGACGGGCGCGAAGGCGGAGAGGGGCTGAATGCCGATATTTCAAGCCGCGATCAGGGATAAGCGACACCATAAGGAGCAAGGTTTTTCACTGATAGAGCTTCTGTCGGTGGTTATCATTCTGGGCCTTGTTGGTGTGGTTGTAGTTCTGTCAGTGCCACCAGCGCGCCCCAGCGGCGAGCAGGCTGCCTTGCAAATTGCAGCAAAATTAAATGCAGCCCAAAATCTGGCAGTGATGCGCGGCGAAGTGATCGGGGTTTCTTTGCAGGATAGCGAGTTACAATTTCTGCGTTACCGCACCCCGCAATGGCGTGCGATTGAAGATCCGCGTGGCTCTGTGAAAGGATTGGTTCTGCCAGCCGGGCTTTCCCTTGAGTTGAAATTAACCGCACAAGCCCCAAAAGGCATGATAGGCAGCATCACGGA
>WFQB01000255.1 GCA_015487305.1 Parvularculaceae bacterium
GACGCGCCTTTATCCGGGAGCTGGACAAAGAGGTCAGCCGTTCAGTCAGATACAAGAGCGATCTCTCTTATATGATAATTGATATAGATAATTTCAAAACCATCAATGACACATATGGACATATAGCGGGTGACACCGTGCTTAAAAAATTCTCCGGCATAGTGTCCGGCATGATACGCAGCAGCGACTTTATAGGCAGAATCGGCGGCGAAGAATTTGCAATCGCCCTGCCGGGAACCGGGCTCAAGCTGGCGAAAGAGATGGGCGAGCGCATCCGTAAAGCACTGGCCGCCCAGCCGATGCGCTGTAACAATGTTGATATTGACTGCACCGTGAGTATTGGCGTGTCGCGCTACTTGCCCGATCATCGAACCAGTATGGAAATGCACGGCCTTGCCGATTCGGCGCTTTATCAGGCGAAAAACGGTGGCCGCAACCGGGTGTGCGTTGTTCTCTAGCAGGATAAATGCTGGATTCACCACGATAGTGTAGCAGATGAGGGCATCATCTCGGCTTGCCTTGCGCGCATCACAATTATTACATGCGCAAAAAACTTTCCCTAACAAGGCATCTTTTGCCTTATTCTTTATTTTCAACAGGTAGTCGGTGTTGAAAATGGCGGCGCATTCCTTGTGTCGAGAAAACCATGAATAAATCAGAGTTTCCTAAATGCTGGTGCATAGAGAGGCCGGTAATGACCGGCTATAATCCAAAGGACTGTGTTTGTGGCGATGGGTTACTTTTCTGCCATGAGTGCTGTTAAAGTGATTTGTGTACACGCATAGCGTGTTTTCGAGCAAGACTGTATACAAGGAGCGCCAATGAAAGTAACTCTCGATCTTGATCAATTGCTTAGCGAAGGAAAAATCACAGAAAAAGAATATGAAAAGCTAGGCGACCTGGCTGCGAAATCCACAGGCTCCCTCGCTTTTAATATTTTGATTGGATTTGGCGTCATTGCAGTCAGCGGCGCCGCTCTCGCTATGATTCCTGCGTCGACAACGGCATTTGCAATTGGTTTTTTCGTCCTTTTTGCTGGCCTGGCATTAAGGCAAAATGATCTGAAGCAGTGGAGGCTGCTTTCTAATATTTGTATCCTGGTTGGCTCACTGATGATGGGGGGTGGAATTGTAACGGGATTTAAAGGCAGCTTGTCGTCGTTTCTGACTGTCACGGCGATATTTACCATGGCCGCTATCTATGCAAGAAGTGTTTTACTGGCAGTCCTTGCTACGCTGACACTGGCAGCCAGTATCGGCGCAGAGACTGGTTATTTTCATGCGGGTTATTTTCTGGTTATTCGAGAACCCACCATTACGGTTATACTTTTCAGTGTGTTGGCTATTGGCCTGTATCAAATTTCAAGGAAGCTATCCGTAGAATATGAAAGGATTGCAATCGCATCGGCAAGAACCAGTGTGTTTCTTGTCAATTTTGGTTTTTGGGTAGGATCGTTGTGGGGTGATCGCCCTGATACGGGCAAACTCATTATTTCAGATTCCATTTTTGCTATTCTCTGGGCTGTTGCTTTATTGGCAACGGCAATATGGTCTTGGTCTCGTAATCGCAGGTGGGTGCTGAATACTGTAGCCATTTTTGCGGGCATTCATTTTTATACACAATGGTTTGAACATTTAGGCGCTTCCCCGGGAACCGTGCTTGTTGCTGGCTTGCTGGCGCTGGGGTTTGCACTCGGATTAAGAAGCATAAATAGCAAAATGAAGGTCAACGCCTGACGTGTACGTGGATGGCGTACATGTCATGTTGTCTCTGTGTGAAGCGTATTGAACAAAGCTTCTTCTCAGCGCCTCTGTTCCTCAGAGGTGTAACGTAAACTACCCCAGCAAGGTATCTTTCGCCTTGTTGATTTGTGCAGCCAGGTGATCAGAGCCACCTCTATCAGGATGGACTTTTTGCATCATGCGTTTGTGCGCTGCAATAATCTCTTCCTTGCTTGCGCCTTCTTTTAGGCCAAGTATGGCCAGGGCTTCTTCGCGGCTCATGCTTTTTTGCGTGCGCGCCTGTTGTGAACCGTTTTGCTGTTGTGTGTGCTGTTTGTTTTTGGCAAACAGCTGGCTGAGAAACGGCAGGTAGCGCAGGTAGGACAACAGTCTGGGAATCATCGCGGCGAGCGCGCCGAGGGCGGCGATTACGACATTGAGTTTGCCGGTGGCGGCGAGCAGGGCGAGCACGGCAAGGATGCCGCCAATCACAATCTTGATTAGCAGTTTTTTGCGCTGCTCACCTTTGGCCGTTTTGAGTTTGTGCCAAAGCAAAAGGGCAATGGTGAGCGCAGCAACCAGAAGGATGATGCGAGCCATTGCCCTTTATACCCTGTTACGAAGCGGGCTTACAAGTTTCGCTTATGCACCCTTGAGCACGCGGTCGACCGTAGCACCGATGTCAGCCGGGTGGCGCACCACGTGCA
>WFQB01000256.1 GCA_015487305.1 Parvularculaceae bacterium
CTCGCCCAACTCTGCTCGCATTTGCGGGCGCAAAAACAAGTTGAGTAATGGCCAATCTTTTAACCTGCCTTCGTATTTTCCTGCTGCTGCCAATCGCATGGGCGATGCTATCCGGTGCCCATTGGCTGGCCTTTTGGCTATTTGTCCTTGCCGGACTAACCGATCTCCTCGACGGCGCGCTGGCAAGAGCGCTGGGCGATGCCGATGCTCTGGGCGCAGCGCTTGATCCCATTGCCGACAAAATTTTGACCATGGGGCTTTTCGTTTTGCTGGCCACAAGCGGCGCGCTTTATGGCCCGCACCTTTTTGCAGCCTTGTTAATTTTGATGCGAGAATTTTTAATCGGCGGCTTGCGCGAAGCACTAGCGGGAAAACTCGCTTTGCCGGTCTCATCGCTCGCCAAATGGAAAACCGGTCTGCAATTTATCGCTATTGCTTTATTGATCATGCCCCTCATCTGGGGGCAAAATATTGGCCTTGCCGCCCTTTGGGCAGCGGCGCTGCTGACCTTATGGACCGGCTGGGCCTATGCCCGCCCGGCCCTTGCTGCCTTGAAGAAAGCGGGACAAATTCGCTAATGCACTCTATGGTTCTTTTAACCCAAGAGATAAATAAAGGTGTCCTTTTTTGAGCAAACCGCTTGCCACTGCTGACGATAACGCCCCACATATTCTTGTGGTGGATGATGACACACGCATTCGCACACTTTTAAAGCGCTACCTTTCCGAAAACGGTTTTCATGCTTCCATGGCCGAAAGCGCCGATCATGCGCGCCAGATGATGAAATCCCTCGATTTCGACCTGCTCATCCTCGATGTGATGATGCCCGGCGAAAGCGGCTTTGAGCTGACCAAACATTTGCGCGAAATTTCCAATATCCCGATCATTTTGCTCACCGCACACGGGCAGCCGGAAGACCGTATAGAAGGGCTTGAATTGGGGGCCGATGATTATCTCGGCAAACCCTTTGAGCCACGTGAATTATTACTGCGCTTGCGTGCCCTGTTAAAGCGTCGTGCCGAAAGCGCCCCGCGCTCCAAAGAAATTATCTTTGGTGCCTGCACCTTTAATGCCGAGCGCGGAGAATTGCGCCGCGATGGCGAATTGATAAAGCTGACCAGCGGAGAGCTCGCTTTGCTGCGGGCGCTGGTGCGCAAACCCGGCGCTGCCATATCCCGACAGGCTCTGGCAGAAAACACCTCGGCCGCCATGGATCGCTCCATAGATGTTCAGGTCACGCGCCTGCGTAAAAAAATCGAAGAAGATCCCCGCAATCCCTTGATCCTGCAAACCGTGCGCGGCGTCGGCTACGCCCTGATGACGGATTAAACATGCTACGTCACATCGCCCCCAAAGGCCTGTTTGCCAGAACCATGCTGATCGTCACCCTGCCGGTGTTCCTGATGCAAGGGGTCGTCACCTATGTATTTTTTGCCCGCCATTGGGAGGTTGTCACCGGTAATCTTGCAGCCAATGTGGCTGGTGACATTGCCCTTGTCACCCGCCTTTACGAACAGGCCGCCGGTCCCTTTACGAAAGATCAGATCAAGGAAATGGCGCGGGACGAGCTTGGCATCGCCTTTCGCTATGATCGCGGGGCAGAAATTCCCGAACGCGATCGCGGCTCGGTGTTTACGGTCCTCAACAATACAATCGACAAAGAGCTATCACAAAAACTGCCCTATAATTTTTGGTACAACACCACAAGCTATCCGGCCTATGTGGAAATACGTCAACAATTACCCAATGGCGTATTGGTTTTTTTCGTCCCCCGCGAACGCATCATCGCCACCAATGGCTATATTTTTGTTTTATGGATGATTGGCGCAACCCTGTTGCTTGGCTATGTCACATGGAGCTTTATGCGCAATCAGGTGCGCTCCATCCAACGCCTTGCCCAAGCGGCTGAAGCCTTTGGCCGTGGTCGCGATATGCCCGACTTCAAACCAACCGGCGCTACCGAAGTGCGCCAAGCGGGCCGCGCCTTTATGGCCATGCGCCAACGCATTAAACGCCATCTGCGCCAACGCACCGAAATGCTTGCCGGCGTCAGTCATGATTTGCGCACCCCCCTCACTCGCATCAAACTTGTTCTTGCCATGCAAGACGAAAATGAGGACCTCGAAGCGGTTAAGACCGATGTCGAAGAAATGGAGCGGATGCTGGAAGAATATCTCGCCTTTGCCCGCAATCAGGTGCTAGACGAAACAGAAGTCGTCGAATTGCGCGAGCTGGTTCAAGAAATTGCATCAGATATCAAACGCGGTGGCGGCAATCTTACCGTAGATGCCCCACATGAAATTTCTCTGGATGCAAGGCGCAGCGGCATGAAACGCGCCATCAGCAATCTTGTTTCCAATGCTATTAAACATGCGGCGCATTATAAACTGTCCTTGCGCCTAAATGCGGGCAATGCCGAGATTATCATTGATGATGACGGCCCGGGCATAGATCCGGAAAATTACGAAGCTGTGTTCAAAGCCTTTTCAAGGCTTGATCAGGCGCGCTCTCAAAACACAGCCGGGGTTGGCCTTGGACTTACTGTTGTGCGCGATATTGCCCGCGCGCATGGGGGCGAAATCATCCTCGAAAAATCGCCCCTTGGCGGATTACGGGCTATTTTGCGCATTCCCGTTTAGAGACTCCTCAACATACTTAACACAGTATGAAAATATTTTTCCCGAACGATAAATAAGCAGTTAACTGAATTGCGATATATTGATGAAAAATAATTCAAGTCGGGGTCTTATTCGTTGTGAAATTCGTAGAGCTTAACCCATCACTTCAAGTTGAACGTGAAAGACTGTCAGCACTGCAAAAACACTCACCCATAGTGTTTGGCAAAGCGTTGGTTGCCGGGCTGATACTTTCATTTCTTTTTGGTATTCGCTATCAGGAATATCTATTGGCTCTCCCGGCTTTGCTTTTTTCCATGCTTGAATTATGGCGCATCTTCACCTGGAAGAAGCTTGACATAATGAAGTTTGATGAAGCCGGATTAAACCTGATAAAACGGCGTATTGCCATCGCCGGCGCTATCGCCATTTTACTCACCCTGTTTTACACAAATCTTACTTTATATAGGGAAGCCGAAATCGGGCGACTAATCTTCGCCAGCGGTGTCACGATATTTTACATCATGATGGCCTACAGCTTCCACGCCGTCCCAGCATATTCAAGCGCGATTATTGCCACACCGACTATCGCTTTTGCTCCCTTCATGCTGCTATACGGCACGACAACAGAGAAAATATTTCTCGCCATGACGGCCCTTATGTGCTTGCTGGTTTATATATCCATCAAGCGCATGTCCTCGACCAATGCCAAGGTGACCAAAAACTGGCTCATCACCTCCAATTCTCTACAAGAAAAGCAAGAAGAGCTGGACAGCCTGATGTCACTATGTCGCGATTTTTCATGGCGCTCTGACAGAAACCTGTTGCTAACTTCGCTCTCCAAACATTTCCCCCAAATCTCCGGGCGCGATTTGGTTTACGACATCAATAAAAGCCTGTTTTTATTTCTCGACACCAGCGACGCCCAGACCGCACACAATGTCCGTATGATTCAAGATCGGATCAAAGAGCAATTAGCCTTTGACCGTGTTCCCTGTCTGGCAACTGGCCTTGAAAAAGCAAAATATATTGAAGTTACCGGCTCGCCCATTTTCAGTGATGATGGCGAAATGATCGGTTATCGCGGCTGGATTACCGACCTCACCGACCGCCGCGAAGCCCTTGAAGCCCTGCAGCAAAGCGAAGAGCGCTTTCGCAGCTTTGCCGATATGGCCGCGGAAGGCATGTGGGAAATTGACGCCGAAGGCCGTTACACCTTCATCTCCGGCATGATGCAAGCGCGGTCCAAAAATTTCTCCAATGCCCTTATTGGAAAAGAATTTGGCTATAGCCGCTTAAAACCGGAAGCCAGCGCAGACTATAAACAGCGCTTTGAAGAATTGCTAACACTCATCAAACAGCGCAGACCATTTCGCAATTTCGTATTACCCGAAATCAACGGTTTCGTGCAACGCATTAGCGGCGTTCCTTTTTACAATCGCGACGGCACCTATCTTGGCTATCGTGGCTATACAACCGATATTGCCGCTGAAACTTCCGCCCGCGCCGAACTTCACCGCGCATTGGACGCAATGAAAGAAAGCAAAGAGCGCTTTCGCGATTATGCCGAATTGGGCAGCGACTGCCTATGGGAGCTTGATGCGAATTTAAACTATACTTATGTCGATGACATAGCTGA
>WFQB01000257.1 GCA_015487305.1 Parvularculaceae bacterium
GCGCAGCCAAGTAGAACCTGCTGGTCGGGCAAGCGCAAGCGGGCCTCAAGGAAAATCTCGCCGACATCTTTGGTTGACGGGGTTATGAAGGTTCCGGGCTTGGCATAAAAAGGCATGATAACCACCAGCACCAAGGCTTCCACCGGATAGCGGGCAATCATATCGAGGGCGTTTTTCTCCCCCAGCAATTTGCCATAGTGAAGGCCAATGACGATATGGGGGGAGATATTCATGCTGGTGGCGGTAAGCGCCGCCAAGGTCGCTTCAAAATCTTCCACCGGGCGATCAAGATGATAGACCTGTTCGATGGTTTCCTGCGCGCCGATGACATCCATCATCGCTGTGTCAACACCAGCTGCTTCCATGCGCTTTGCGCTTTGTTCATCGGTGAGCGCTGTGTGAATGGCGATTTGCAGATGGGGGAAGTCGCGCTTTAGGTTTTCAATCACCGGATAATAGCGCTCATAATTTATTTCATTGCGCTTATTGGAGCCGCCGGATAGCAAAAAGCCGTTTAAGCCCTGCAACAGGATAAGATCGCGCACTTTCTGGTCGAGTATTTCCGGCTTTGTCGCGGGGATCATGGGCTCGAGAATTTTTTTCTGGCAATGATCGCAGTTGAGGGCGCAACCGGCAGCGGTGATGGAAAAAGCCGGGAAAGAGTTTTTGCCGCAGCCCTTTACTTCCGAGGTTTCATATTCCTTGAAAGTGGGGGTGGAAAAACGAATGGGCCGTTGGCGGATATTGTCTTTATGGGCTTCAAATTTTGCCATGAGAGCGGCGTCGAAATCGGCATCTTCCAATTCCTCAATCCCGCTAATGTCGTCGAGCCAGCTCACAATTCCTCCTCTAACTCCTTTAAGGATATTAGTTTTTCCTAATGTAATATGCGCAAGCGCTGTCATGGATGCAAGTATAAACTGGATTCTCAAAGGGCGGGGGGGCGTATGCTATGTTTGTTTGTGGCGAGGCTATCTTGCTCTTAGTTGGGCGGCGATTTGTTTTATTTGCGGGCGAATGGGTTGAGATTGCTGCGGGTTGTCATGCAATTGGGTGAGCCATTCTTCCAGCACGTCTTCTTCATCGACGAGATCGCTGGAAAAACCCTGCAGGGTTTGGGTGAGTTTTGGTGGCAGGGTTTTTGGCATGGGTTTATCGGCCAGCACGCCCCAAAGCCCGGCCCAGCAGCGCACCGTGGTCCATGGGTTATAGCCACCACCACCGAGAACGACCGTTTTGCTGTATTGTTTGGAAAGCTTCTTTACCGCACTCCATAAAGCCTGATTGCTCAAATTCATGGCGGAAAGCGGATCACCGGCAAGGGCATCGGCGCCGCAGACAATGACCAGAGCTTCGGGTTTAAATTTATCGAGCAGGGGCATGAGGGCTTGGTCGATAAGATAATTAAACTCACTATCATGTAATCCGCGCGGCACGGGGGCGTTGCATTTATTATTTTTATTGCAGCCGGTTTGCGTGCCCGAATGGGGCCAGCGTTTTTCTTCGTGAATGGAAAAGGTGAGAATGTCCGGTCGGTCGGTAAAGGCTGCTTCAACGCCATCGCCGTGATGGGCGTCAATATCAATATAGGCAATGCGCGACAACCCGCCATTGAGCAGGGTGAGAATGGCAAAGACCGGATCATTGAAATAGCAAAAGCCTGAGGCTCTGTCGGGGCGGCCATGATGGGTGCCACCGGCGGGGTGAAAGGCAATGCCGCCTTGCAGGGCATGTTCAGCGGCGCGGATGGAGCCGGCAATGGTGGTGGAGGCGCGCTTGAATAATCCTTTGAACAAAGGATTTTCCATAGTGCCGAAATTGTAACGTTCTCTTGTCTCGGCGCTGATCTTGCCGCTTTTGTCAGCCTGTTCAATGGCGTCCACATAGTCGCGATTATGAAAGCGATAGAGAATGTCTTTCGGGGCAGGGCTGGAAGTCATGTAATTATCAGGGCCGAGCCAGCCGAGATGGCGGCAAAATTGTTCTACCGCACCGATTCGCGAAATTGCCAGAGGGTGCAAGCCCTGAAAACCGGTCCGTTTATAAATGTCCGAACTAACAAAAATTGGCGCACTTGTTGAGGTGTGTGGTTTTGTGGGCATTTCATGCTGCATTGCGGCATCGATCCTTGAGGGGCAGTAAATTCCGGCATTGTTGACTTTGCCGCGATTTAGTTGCAATTTTTTGTTCAAAGTAGTGTTTTCTAATACGCTAATATAAAGTTTCCGCGCAAGCTGCGAAAAGCATTGATGGAAACGGTCTTTGAACGCTGTAAAAGTGTCAGGACGTTAGTGTGTGGTTCCCTGAAGAGAGATGGGGGCAGAAAATTTAACGCCTCTTTTAAGATTTGAGGCACGAAAAGGAATTTGAAATATGGGCGATGGCAATCAGATGACAGAAGAGGCGGTTGAACAAACCATTGGTAATGCCAAGAGCATGACCATTATTGCAACAAAGGGCACATTGGATTGGGCTTATCCGCCGTTTATTCTGGCGACCACGGCTGCGGCTATGGATATTGATGTGACAATGTTTTTCACATTTTACGGCCTGCCGCTTCTCAACAAAAAACTCGATTTGCAACTTGGCACGCTCGGTAATCCGGCAATGAAAATGCCGATGATGGGAATGCATATGGGTATGCCGAGCATTGTCGGGGTCATTCCGGGGGTCACGTCCGGCGCAACTGCGATGATGAAAAACATGATGAAGAAAAAAGGTGTCGCGTCTATCGAAGAATTGCGCGAAGCGGCGGTGCTGTCCGATGTGCGGATTATTGCCTGCCAGATGACCCTTGATCTGTTTGAGATGGACCCTGATGACATGATTGAGGGTATCGAACTGGGCGGGGCGGCGACCTATATCGAAAGCGCGGTCAAATCCGACATTAATCTATATATTTAGGGCCTTAAGAACCCTGCGTAACACTTAAAAAACTGGAGAACAAAAAACAATGGCTGATGCAACACTGGACGCTAAAGGGCTGAATTGCCCGCTTCCAATCCTTAAAGCGAAAAAAGCGCTGAAAGATTTGAAGGTTGGCGAAACGCTGGAAATTCTGGCGACGGATCCGGGTGCCATAAAAGATTTTGAAGCTTTTTGTCGGACGACCGGCAATGAATTGGTGGAATCTGGAGAAGAGGGCGAGGTCTACAGATTTGTTATTAAGCGTGCCGCTTAAAGGGGTAATTTTTCAAGGCAGGCTTTAATAATAACCAGTCGGCTACAGGCTGGCCACAACAGCGCCAAAAAAAGCAAATAGGGAGTAATCGCGGTGAGTAAATTTAAAATGAGATTGGCGGCTTCAGCCGCTGTCATGGCGGCGGTCGCTATGACAACAACGAGCGCCTGGGCAACAGATGGCTATTTCCAAAATGGTGTTGGTGCAAAGCATAAAGCACTGGCCGGGGCCGGAACGGCCTCTGTGACAGATGCGACAGGCATTTCTATTAATCCGGCGGGGCTTGTTCACGCAGGCGATCAATTGCAAGTTGCGGTTTCCCTGTTCAAGCCGGATCGTGGCTTTGTCGGTGCCGGTGGTCCGGGTTTTACGCCTACCGGTAATATTGAGGGCAATGAAACAGATCTCTATCTTATTCCTAATATTGCTTATACGAGGCGCGCAGGTCCTAACGGGGTTTGGGCGTTTTCTGTATCCGGCAATGGTGGCATGAGCACCGATTACGCCGCTGTGGCCAATCCGGCCTGTGCCGGGCCGGGCCTGCCAGCGCCCAATGGGATTTTTTGTGGCGGTGAAGCCGGGGTTAATCTTACCCAGCTTGTCATCTCGGCGGGCTACGCCCATGACTTTGGTAATTGGTCTTTAGGTGTTGCGCCGATCGTTGCGGCGCAAACATTTGAAGCTAAGGGTCTGGCTGCTTTCGGCGGGGTTTCATCAGATCCGGCAAATCTGACCAATCGTGGTACGGATACATCTTTTGGCTATGGCATTCGCTTTGGTATTGAGATGGAGGCTTCCGAAAACCTGCGTCTTGGGGCTTCCTACCAGTCAAAACTTTCCATGTCTGAATTTGACAATTACAGAGGCCTGTTTGCCGATCAGGGTGATTTTGATATTCCGCAAACTTTCAATGTTGGTGTTGCAGCCGATATGACGGATAATTTCACAATGATGCTTGATTATCGCTGGATCAATTATGAAGGCGTTGGAGCGGTGGGCAATCTGTCCAGTGTGATGCTGCCTTTCGGGGCGACAGATGGCCCGGGCTTTGGCTGGAAAGATGTCAGTGTCGTCAAAATTGGCGCTGAATGGAAAAAAGATGACTGGATTTTCCGGGGTGGTTTTTCAAAAGGCAATAATCCTATTGAATCTCCTGACGTTACCTTGAATGTTATGGCACCGGGAACGGCCGCCATTCACTGGACCGGTGGTTTTGAAAAAAGACTGGCGTCCGGCAATGCTTTTGAATTTGCCATCATGTATGTGCCCGAAGAAACGGTTACCGGCATTGAGGTAACCCCTGCCGGGCCTAACCCCGGTCATACAATCCAGCCCTATTTGAGCGAGATTGAGCTGACCGCAAGCTATACCTTCAATTTCGGGAATTAATAGATTGATGGAACATAAAATGTGATGTTGATGAAAAACCCGCCGCTTGCATTTGAGTGGCGGGTTTTTTTTAAATTTTTTTGATGCAAATTTGCAAGATGCTGATAGCCCGATGAATCGGAAAAGGTGTAATGGCCCGGTTTGAATTTCACGCCCCCAGAATTCAATTAACAGGGCGCCCGGCTTTGCGCGGGCTTGCTTTTTTCTTAAATGAAAAGCGCTGGTTTTTTATTGCCATGCTGGTGGGGGTAATTGCTTTTCTGGCGCCAACCCCGGAAGGGTTGACCCGCGAAGGACAAATCGTCCTGACCATAACCATTGTTGCGGTGATGCTCTTTATTACCGAGCCGGTGCCGTTGCCCTCTGTGGCCCTCATGATTATCGTCGCGCAAGTGGCGCTATTGGGGATTGATTCAAGCATAGTGGCGCGTTCGATGATGAGCGATTCGGTGTTTTTTATTCTCGGTTCGCTGATGTTGGCGGTGGCAATCGTCAAACAACGTCTTGATAAACGCATTGCCTTTTTGATTATAAAAATGACTGGAACGAAAACCGCCAATGTGTCCATTGGCATTATTGCGGTCTCCGGTCTGATGGCGTCGGTGATTGGTGAACATACAGTGGCGGCGATGATGTTACCTGTGGCGCTGACCTTAATCTCGCTGGTTTCCAAAGATCGCAAGCAGGTGCGGGGGCTGGCGGCGGTGTTGTTGTTCTCTATCGCCTATGGGTGTTCCATTGCCTCCATCGCCACGCCTTCCGGGGGTGCGCGCAATGCGATTATGATTGGCTATTGGCGCGAATTTTTCTTTGATCCCTTTAATTCTGAAACCTCGAAATTTATTGTCACCTATGTGAAATGGGCGATTTATAACTATCCCCTATTTTTGGTGCAAATTCCCTTTGTGGCCTTTTTGTTGTTGAAGGTTTTTAAGCCGGAGCAAAAAAATATCTCCCGCGCTGTGGTGCGCTTGCGCGAGCAGGTGGAAGAGCAGGGGCCTATGAAGGCTCGCGATTGGGTTGCGATTTTTGGATTTTTCATGACCTTGATGGGATGGATTTTCTTTTCCGAAGGCTGGGGACTTGGAACCATCGCGTTGGTTGGGGCGACTTTCTTTCTCATTGTCGGCTTGGTGCAATGGAGTGATGTGAATAGCGGCGTTAATTGGGGGGTGGTGCTGCTTTATGCAGCGGCTATCTCCCTTGGGGTGCAGATGAAAGACAGTCAGGCGGCTGAATGGGTGGCGCTTTCTTTTCTGAAGCTTTTGGGCGCGGTGGGTATTGAAGAGGGTGTGTCTCTTTGGGGTGCGGTTTCACTGCTAACGACTTTGACAACCAATGCCATGTCCAATGGGGCGGCGGTGGCGGTATTGGGGCCTATCACTTTGGATATTGCCAATATGACCGGAGAAAGCCCGTTGCGCATGGGGTTCATTACCACTGTGTCTTCGTCTTTTGCGTATTTGACAGTGGTGGGCACACCGGCGGCCACAATCGTTTATTCGTCCGGCTATCTCAAATCCAGCGATTTTCTGAAAGCCGGACTGTGGATGGTAATAATATCAATGATTGTGCTATTATTGGCGGCGGCGCTGTATTGGCCGCTAATCGGATTATAAGGGTATCGGATTTTAGGGTAATTGCATGGCCTTTAACCAAGAGCGGTTTAATCTTCTTTTATGCGTTGATGGATCCGATGAGAGCTATCGGGCCTTGCGCTATGCCGTGCGTATTGGCAAAGGCAATGATGCGGATATTACGCTTTTATATGTGCGGCCCATCGATAAAAGCATGGGCGGCGGCGGGCTGGAGCTAAATTTGACCCGGGAGAACATGCTGGAATGGGGCATTGATTTGCCGGGCATGGAACATTTGGAGCGGGCCCGCGAACAGCTTATCGAAACCGGTTATATGGATGAGGAGTGGAAGTCCGAAACCATTCATCGCGAAGTGATTGGCGATCCTCTCGGCGATAATATGGTTGTTTATACAAGCCCTTCCGGGGCGCAGATTACTTTGAAGCTGATGGTCTCGCCCTCAGTGGCGCGGGGGATTCTCGATGAATGTGAATTAAACCCCTATAATATCACCATCATTGCCATGCAGGAGGAGGGGGAATCCCGCGCCCGAGGTGGCATTAACTGGAATGTCACCCGCACGGTTGTGACCGAGCATCATGGGGCGGTGTTGCTGTCGCGGGGGATTGAAGAAAGCCATGGCCATCTGATTTGCGTGACCGCTGATGAAAAGTCGATTGCTGCGGCGCAAAAAGATGCCGTCATGGCCTCGCGCTGTAATTGTCCGGTGCATTTATTATCGGTGGCAGAGCTTGAGAGCGATATTGCCAGTGCGGAATTGGCGATAAAGCTTGCCAGCAATGCGATTGAGAAGGCTGGGGTTTCTATTGAAGAGGCGGTGGTGGCGGTGGGGGACCCTGTTACCGAGATAATCGAGCGGGGCAAGCCATTTTCGGTGATTGTGATGGCTGATTCGGATGTTAAGGGATTGCGGCGTTTTTTTCGCACCTCAGTGGCCTATGATGTGCTCAAAAAGGCCTATAATTCGGTGATGATAATTCGCTGATTTATCTCCCAAAAACCGCATTTTACATTTGAAATTTCCGGCAATTAAAGGCAAAGTCATATTAGAATATTCTGATATTCTTGTCTTGTTCGCAAACTGGGCCAAAGCGCCCGCTCATTGGTTTTAGATACTATTACCAAATCCGGGAGGCGCTGCGCTTTGTCATTCAATCCTTTTGAGACCGTCAAGGAAGAGGTCGATTTATCTGTCGACCCGGCCGATGAGGTTAAAACCACGACCTGTTATATGTGTGCCTGTCGCTGCGGGGTGAAGGTCTATTTAAAAGACGGTCAAATTCGCTATCTGGAAGGCAATCCCGATCATCCGATCAATAAGGGTGTGTTGTGCGCCAAGGGCTCTGCCGGGATTATGAACCATAATTCGCCAGCGCGATTGCAAAAGCCGCTTTTGCGGGTGGGCGAGCGCGGTGAGGGCAAGTTCAAGGAAATTGAATGGGATGAGGCTTTAGGCCTTGCGAGCAAATGGCTTGGCGATATTCGCGACAACGATCCCTCGCGCCTTGCTTTCTTTACAGGCCGCGACCAAAGCCAGTCTTTTACCGGCTGGTGGGCGAGCCAATATGGCACCAGAAATTTTGCCGCCCATGGTGGGTTTTGTTCGGTCAATATGGCTGCTGCCGGGCTTTATACTTTGGGCGGGGCGTTTTGGGAATTTGGCGAGCCTGATTGGGAGCTGACCAAATATTTTATGATGTTCGGGGTTGCTGAAGATCATGATTCAAATCCTATCAAAACCGGCATCGGCAAAATTAAAACCCGCGAGGATGCAAAATTTGTCTCGGTTAATCCAAGTCGCTCGGGCTATTCGGCAGTTGCCGATGAATGGATTGGTATCAGGCCGGGGACCGATGGCTTATTTGTTTTCTCGCTGATCCATGAATTGCTGCGCGCAGAAAAAATAGATTTTGCCTCGCTTGCCCGTTACACCAATGCCCCTTGGCTTGTGATACAAAATCCGGGCGGGGCCGATGATGGCTTGTTTCTGCGCGATGAAGCGGGCAATCCGCAATGTTATGATGTGCGCGAGGGTCTGGTAAAAAATGCCCTTGATGCAGAAGTGACCCCGGCCATGGCGGGCAGCTATGCTTTGTCCGATGGTCGAAAAGCAGTGCCGTCTTTTGAATTGCTGGCAAAGCGCTATCTCGACAAGCAATATGCCCCTGATGCGGTGGCGGAAAGAACCGGTATTGCGGCTGCGACTATAAAGCGTATTGCGGCCGAACTCGCGGAGGTCGCTTTTGAGCAGGAAGTTATTATTGATACGCCGTGGACGGATGTTTGGGGGCGCCGTCATGATAAAATGATTGGGCGGCCTGTTTCGTTTCACGCCATGCGCGGGATTTCAGCCCATTCCAATGGTTTTCACACCTGCCGGGCTATTCATATTTTGCAGGCGCTTTTGGGCTCGGTGGATGTGCCCGGTGGTTGGCGCAATAAAGCCCCTTATCCAAAAGCCATACCGCCGGGGCCAAAACCGGCAGGTCAGACGACAAGCGCCAATACACCATTGAGCGGTGCGCCGCTTGGCATGCCCACGGGGCCGGATGATTTATTGGTTGATGATAATGGCGAGCCTTTGCGCATCGACAAGGCTTTTTCCTGGGAGCACCCTTTGAGCTCTCATGGTCTGATGCATATGGTCATTCGCAATGCCTGGGCGGGGGATCCGCAAAAGATTGATGTGTTGTTCATGTATATGGCGAATATGAGTTGGAATTCGTCCATGAACACAAAGGGCACGATGAATTATCTTACCGATAAGGATGAGGATGGGAATTATAAAATCCCGCGCATTATTTATTCTGACGCTTATGATTCAGAGATGGTGTCTTTTGCGGATCTGATCTTGCCGGATACGACCTATTTTGAGCGCTATGATTGTATCTCGCTTTTGGATCGGCCTATCTCGTCTTGTCATGGCCCGGCAGATGCCATTCGCCATCCGGTGGTAAAACCGGATCGGGATGTCAGGCCGTTTCAGGATGTATTGCTGGATTTAGGCACGCGCCTCAAATTACCGGGCTTTGTGGATGACAAAGGTGCGGCTAAATATCCCGGCGGCTATAGCGATTATATGATCAATCATGAGCGCGCGCCGGGGCTGGGACCCTTGGCCGGGTGGCGCGGGGAAGATGGCAAGGAAGAAGGGCGGGGCAAGCCCAATCCCGACCAGATAAAACGCTATATTGAAAATGGGGCGTTCTGGTCAAAGCCGTTTCCGCCAGACCAGCAATATTTTAAAACCGTTAATAAAGGATATCTCGAATATGCCCATCATATGGGTTGGGTTGCCAGTGCCGCGCCGATTATCCATCAGCTTTATTCAGAGCCGATGCAGAAATTCCGTCTTGCCGCGCAAGGTCACGGGTCTCGCCAGCCACCGGAGCGCCATCGTCAACGGGTAGAGGAATTTTTTGATCCCCTGCCTATCTGGTATCAGCCTTTTGAAGAGGATTTTCTGAAAGGCGAGGAATATCCTTTGCATGCGCTGACCCAAAGACCGATGCATATGTATCATTCATGGGGGTCGCAAAATGCGTGGCTGCGGCAAATCACTTCGTGGAATCGTTTGTTCATTCATCGCGATACCGCCAAGGCGCTTGGGATTGAAGACGAAGATTGGGTATGGATTGAAAGTCGCAATGGCAAGGTGAAGGGGCAGGTGAAGCTCATTACCGGGGTTAATCCGCAAACCGTATGGACGTGGAATGCCATTGGCAAACAAAAGGGGGCGTGGCGCCTGAGCGCAGATGCGCCCGAATCCACCAAGGGCTTTTTGCTGAACCATCTGATCGATGAATTGCTGCCCGCCCGTGAAGGGGGCAAACGCTATTCCAATTCCGACCCGGTGACGGGGCAGGCGGCATGGTTTGATTTGCGGGTGCGGATTAAAAAATGCGCCGCAGATGAAATAGAAGAAACCGCGCCGCAATTTGCCAAGCTAGGGGCGCCGCCCAATATGCCCGATGTGCCGAAAGTTTCTCGCTTTGGGAAAAAACTTACTGGCAGCCCCAAGGGGGCGTCGGTGGCAGCCAAGGAATGGATCGCCCATGAGGGAGAAATTCTCGCGGGTCTTGGCGATAGAAGAAGGGGAGGAAAAAAATGACCAGCCTGCCCAAAAACAAACCGCAAAAGAAACTGGGTCTTGTTATTGATCTTGATATTTGCGTTGGCTGTCATGCCTGCGCGGTTAATTGCAAGGAGTGGAATACGGGCGGACATTCAGCGCCGCTGACCGATATTGACCCTTATGGGGCCAAGCCAAAGGGTGTGTGGTTTAATCGTATTCACACATTTGAAGCAGTGCATGAGGAGACAGGGCGTTCACGCACAGTGCATTTTCCAAAATCCTGCCTTCATTGCGATGATGCCCCTTGCGTTACGGTTTGCCCGACGGGGGCCTCCTATAAGCGCGAGGAAGATGGCATTGTGCTTGTGAATGCCGACACTTGCATTGGCTGTAAATTATGTTCCTGGGCCTGTCCTTATGGGGCGCGGGAATATGATGAAGATGAGGGGGTGATGAAAAAATGCACCCTTTGCGTTGATCGGATTTATAATGAGAACCTGCCTGAAAGCAGCCGCGCCCCGGCCTGTGTGACGACCTGTCCGGCGGGGGCGCGTCATTTCGGGGATTTGGGGGATCCGTCCTCTACGGTTTCTAAAATTGTTGCCAAACGCGGCGGGGTTGATTTGATGCCGGAGCAGGGGACGAGGCCGGTCAATAAATATCTGCCGCCACGGCTTAAAAATATCGACAAAACAAATGACCCGGCTTCGCCACGCATGTTGGCCCATCAGGACAGTTCCAGCGATGGGGCCGGGTTGCTGGCCCGCTGGGTTGATAAATTATTGTCTTAAAGAGGAAATTGATTCAGTGCATCCGGCAAAATCTGTCATATTTTTTACCACCGCGTCCGGCGCGGGTTACGGGCTTATGGTATGGTTGGCAATGGCAAAATTGCTGAACCTGTTGCCTTTGCAGCCGCTTTTTGCCTGTGTTGCTTTTGGCTTGGCTTTTATATTGATCATTGGTGGCTTGCTGTCTTCTACTTTTCACCTAGGCCATCCGGAGCGAGCGTGGCGCGCCATGAGCCAATGGCAGTCTTCTTGGTTATCTCGCGAAGGATTGGCAGCGGTCCTGTCTTTTGCGCCCATGGGATTACTGGCTCTTTATTGGCTGTGGCCCGAGCAGGCTTTGCTGGCGCAAATTTCCGGCCCCATGGCTTGGGGCAGCATCATCATGGCGCTGCTGACGGTGTTTTTTACGGCGATGATTTATGCGTCCCTGAAAACCATTCCCGCATGGCATTCCAGAATGACCGTGATGGCCTATCTGGTTTTATCGCTGATGAGCGGGGCGATGCTGATGGCATTGCTGACAATGCTTTGGGGCTATGACGGGGCAGGATTATTTGCCATTATCGCCCTTGTGTTTATTCTTTTTGGTCTTGGGGTAAAATTATTATATTGGGCGCGCCTTGCCGGTAAAAAAGCTGTTAGCACTGCTGGCAGCGCTACGGGGCTAGCGGATTTTGGCGCGGTGACATTGGTTGAATCGCCTCATAGCACAGATAATTATCTGCTTGAGGAAATGGGCTTTAAAATCGCCCGCAAACATGCGGCTAAATTGCGTAAGATTGCAGTATTGCTTGGGTTTTTAACACCAATCTTGCTGCTCAGTCTGGCGATTATGCTGGAAAATTCATCATTGCAAATAGTGCTGTTATTTGCTGGCGTGATGCTTGGCGGCATTGGGCTGGTGGTGGAGCGTTGGCTTTTCTTTGCAGAAGCCAAACATGTGGTGACCCTATATTATGGGGAGCACGCAATCTGACGGAATAAATGGAGATCAACTTCATAGCCGTCTTTTTTGAATTCAAAATTGAATTCAATTTTTGGGAGGATAAGTAAAATGAAACAATTTTTCATCGATATGATGGCGGCGATGATGCCGTATATGAAAATCCCGCTTTGGGCAGCCTGTATTCTGACCGGGCTTGGCGTATTGCTGCTGATATTGCGTTTTGTGCGCGGATCGGCACCGGGGTTAGGGCTTATTGGCTGGCTGGTGGTTGCGATTGGTGGCTTTTTTGTTGGCGCGCAACTCATGGGCATGTGGCTTGGCATGGGGCCGACAATTAATTTTGGCGATCCGAAGAAATTCGAATTTTACACGGTTGAATTTTGGAAGATTGGCTTTGTGGTTCTGGTGCCGGGCATTATCCTGTTATTGGCGCGACCAAAGACATAAAATAAACCCCCTGATGGTTTTTCATCAGGGGGTTTTTATTGGCGTATTTATTATTTATACGCGGACAAAAGTACCTTCGGCACAAACGCCTGAATCGGTGCAGCCTTCCATGACCCATTCATCACCATCAACGGTGAAGCGGGCATAATAGGTGTCACCGGTTGCTGGATGCATGACCTCAACCGTCCATGCGTCGCCACTGGCTTCCGGTGTTGTCAGAAACATTTCTTCGCCAACATTGGCCGGGCCATCGGTGACGGTAGCGCAGACGCTGTCGCCGCATTCCACGACTTCAATGGTAAAGCCTTCCCATTCCCAGGTGCCGACCATTTCGGCCAGATCATTGGCAAATGCGCTTGTCATGCCCAAAGCCATAAGGGAAAGAATTGCTGTTAGGATTGTTCTCATTACGTTCCTCCGCAAGTTTGTAAACTTTAAAACAGTCTGATTTTGCCCACCCCCCAGAGATTGGGCTGATACACAACAAAATTGATACGCAACAAATTTAATACACAACAGGCCATAGCTTATTAGCATATCATAATGAAATCAAATAAGGCTATTTTGTGATATATGGCAGGTGCGGGCAGGGTGGAATTTTGTCACCATGACTTCCCATTGCTGGCACAGACCCTATATGTCCGTCACAACCGATAAAACAGCAGAAAGCAAAAAAATGTCCACCAGCAAAGAACAGGTTCTGGCAGCGCTTGCCACCATCAAACATCCCAATTCCAGCGAAGATATTCTCTCCAGCAATCTGGTTGAAAGCGTGGCGGTTAATGGCGGGATTGTTTCCATCTCTTTGGCGATTGATCCGGCGCAAGCGGAAATATTGGAAGCCACCCGCAAGCAATGTGAAGAGGTGGTTGACAAATTGCCGGGGGTTGAAAAAGTGCGCGCCATCATGACCGCAAAGCGGGCAGCGCAAAGTGCCAATGGCAAAGCGCCGCCGCCAAAACCGCCAACCCCTAAGCGGCTTGAAGGCGTGAAAAAAATCATCGCCATCGCCAGTGGCAAGGGCGGGGTTGGTAAATCCACCACGGCGGTTAATCTTGCTTTTGCGCTAAAGGCGCGAGGGTTGAAAGTGGCGCTTGCTGATTGCGATGTTTACGGACCATCAGCCTCGCTAATGCTGGGAACCGATGCCAAGCCGGAATTTACCGATAATGATCAGATCAAACCGGTGATGGCTCATGGCATAAAAGTGATGTCCATGAGTTTTCTGATGCCGGCGGATACGGCAGCGATTTGGCGTGGGCCAATGGTGATTGGCGCGGTTCAACAATTTTTAAACGGTGTGGCGTGGGGCATGGATGGCGCGGTTGATGTGATGATTGTTGATCTGCCACCGGGCACGGGGGATGTGCAGCTTACATTGGCGCAGACGGCCACGGTGGATGGGGCGGTTATTATTTCCACCCCGCAGGATCTGGCGCTGATTGATGCGCGCAAAGCGGTGGATATGTTTGCCAAGGTCAATATTCCAGTACTGGGGGTGGTTGAAAATATGAGCCAATATGTCTGCCCGAAATGCGGCGAGGTTTCTGATCTGTTTGGCCATGGGGGGGCGGAAAATTTTGCCAAAGAGCGCGGCATGACATTTCTTGGGGCGGTGCCTTTGCATATGGCTATTCGCACCGGCTCTGATGATGGCAATCCGATTGTTCTTGCCGAGCCGGATGGGCCGCAGGCGAAAAGCTATTTTGACATTGCGGACAGGCTGGCCAGGCGCCTTGAAGTAAAAGCGTAAAAAACACAGGCGCAAAATTTTGAGGGCTTAATGCCGCTGCTGATTATTTTTTTCCTGCTCACTGCCTTCATCTATGCCTCGGTCGGCTTTGGGGGGGGCTCGACCTATAATGCTTTACTGGCATTGAGTGGGGTGGATTACCGGATTTTCCCGTCGATCGCGCTTATTTGTAATATCATTGTTGCCGGGGGCGGGGCGTGGCGCTTTGCCATGGCTGAGCATGTCTCGCTCAAGCGGGCGGCGCCGTTTTTCATGTTGTCCATTCCCATGGCCTGGTTTGGGGGACGCCTTCATCTGCCGGAGGAAGTTTTTATTGGCGCGTTGGCTATCGCGCTTTTGGTGGCGGGGCTGCTAATGCTGTTTCAACCAAAGGCGAAAGAGAATGCGCCGCCGCGCAAAACCAATTCGGCAGGCGATATGGCTATTGGGGCTGGCATTGGCTTTGGTTCGGGGCTGTTGGGGATTGGTGGCGGCATTCTGCTCGCGCCTTATCTTCATATCACCCGCTGGGGGCGGCCCAAAGAGATAGCCGGTATTGCCAGTTTTTTCATTGCAGCCAATTCCATTGCCGGTCTTGCCGGCCAGATGAGCAAAGTCGTGGAATTGCAGCTAACCGACATCTTGCTGGCCTATTGGCCTTTGCCAGTGGCGGTTTTGATTGCCGGGCAATTGGGTAGCCGCTTTGGGGCAAAGATTTTCAGCGAAACCCGCATCAAACAGGTGACGGCTATTTTGGTGCTTTATGTATCAGCGCGTTTGCTATGGCGCTGGGGGGCTATGTTTTTCACATAAAAACGGGCGAGGAAAACCCCGCCCGTTTCCTGTGAGATGATTTAGAGTCTATTCCTCATTATCATCTTCGTCTTCGTCATCCTCTTCGGAATGATCCATTTTTTTCATGTCATGGTCGCCCATCTCATGATCTTCGGCCATCTCATGATCGTCCATATCTTCCATGTCATGCTCTTCCATCATTGAGCCTTCCATGCTGTCTTCTTCCATCATCATCTCGCCATCAGACGCAGCCGGAGCGGCGTCTTCAACGCGGCTCCATTTTTCTGAACGGCACATAATGCCCATCATACAGCCTGACATTTTGACCTGATCATCGCTCAGCACTTGAACGATACCCTTATAGGTGCCGCCATCGCCGGGATTATACATTTTGCCTTTCCATTTATCGTCGGAAATTTTTTCAAGGTCGTAGAGCATTTTAATGCCGATAACCGATTCGCCGGTTTTTTTGTCGACGCCTTCGCCAGCGACAACTTCGCCGCATAATTTGTCGCCACACATGGAAAATTCCACATGCCAGCCGGTGCTTGACCGAAGCCATGTGCCAACGGCCTTGTCAGCCATATCGCCAGCAAAGGCCGGGGCGAACAGCCCAAGGGCGAAAAGCCCTAAAGCTGCAAAAAGTCCTGTTTTTATTGGTTTCATCTGATACCTCCCTAAAACAGCAAGCCTTGTTTGAAATTTGGTTTGGGTTGGCTTACCGCCGGATTAGAATATTATAGAAACCTAATAAAGCAAAGCCTGTAAGAGCCTATAGGCGGGAGACTTGATCCAAAGCAAAGACTGGCGGCGAAAATATTGGCAAAAACCGACAAAATCCGGCGAAAGCTGGTAAAGGCTCTAAAAGAAAAGGGAAGATGGGTGCCTAAAGATGTTTCAGATAGAGGGCCGGAAAAAGAGCCCCTGATTGACGGTTTTGGCCGCCATATCAGCTATTTGCGCATTTCGGTGACAGATCGCTGCGATTTGCGCTGCACCTATTGCATGGCCGAACGGATGAAATTTCTGCCCAAAATCGAACTTTTGCGGCTTGGGGAATTGGAGCGTCTGGCGGGTATTTTTATTGGATTAGGGGTCACAAAAATTCGTCTGACCGGCGGCGAGCCTTTGGTGCGGCGCAATATTACCGAGCTGATCGGCAATATTGGCGCGCATCTAAAAGACGGCTCTTTGCGCGAGCTGACTATGACCAGCAATGCGACCCAGCTTGCCCGCCATGCGGGGGCGCTTTACGAGGCCGGGATGCGGCGGATCAATATTTCTCTTGATACGCTCGATGCGGAAAAATATCGCCGGATTACAAGAGGCGGGGACCTTGGCAAAACTCTGGCCGGGATAGAGGCCGCCAAACAGGTCGGGCTTGAAATCAAAATCAATTCAGTTGCCCTGAAAGATGATAATCGCGCCGAATTGCCAGACCTCATTGCATGGGCCCATGGGCAAGGTTTTGACATGACCCTGATTGAGGTCATGCCCATGGGGGACCTTGGCAATGATTATCGCGATCAGTTCCTGCCCTTAACAGTGATGCGCGAGGATTTAGAGCAGCGCTGGACTTTGGTTGAAGAGACCTATCGTTCGGGTGGGCCTTCGCGCTATGTGCGGGTGGCGGAAACCGGCGGCAGGCTTGGATTTATTTCGCCGCTGACGCAAAACTTTTGCGCCGGTTGCAATCGCGTGCGCCTGACCTGCACCGGACGGCTTTACTTTTGTCTTGGGCAAAACAGCCATCTTGATTTGCGCAAACCCTTGCGCGATGGATTGTCAGACGAAGACATTGCGGTGCTTATCCGCAATGCCATGACCCAAAAGCCTTTGCAGCATGATTTCGTGGCGGCCAAAGATGATAACCGCCCATCAGTGGCGCGGCATATGTCAGTGACCGGGGGGTAGATATGGCTAAGCTTTTATTTTTAGGAAAATTTGCCGATATGGCCGGCGGGCGCGAGCAGCAAAAGGCGCTTTCAAAAGACATTGCCAGCATCGGGCAGTTATTGGCCCAATTGCAGCAGGAAAACCCGATGCTTGCGCAAGCTTTGCAGCATGTTTCGACAAATTATGTGGTCAATCAGGAAATTTGCCACGCAGATGCACCCATAAAAGACACTGACGAAATTGCCTTTTTACCGCCCATGAGTGGCGGATGAGCGGCGGGTAGGCAGCGATGATAAAAGTGCAGCGTGAAGCTTTTGATGCGAGCGACCTTTTGCGGGATTTTACTGATGGCTGCTGCAAGTCGGGCTATGAGGATGGGGCGATTGTTTCTTTTACCGGGCTAGTGCGCGGCCAAGCAAAAGAGAAACAGACAAAACAGAAAAAAGAAGGCCTCGTCCTTCGACAGGCTCAGGATGAGGCTGGGCCATCAACTGGGCCATCAGGAAGTGTAACCACGCTGGAGCTCGACCATTATCCGCAATTTACTGAAAAAATGATTGCGAGTTTTGAACAGGAAGCGCGGCGGCTTTGGCCTGTAAACCATGTGCTTATCGTCCATCGCTATGGCAGGATGGCGCCGGGGGAGGCGATTGTTTTTGTCGCCACCGCAAGCGCTCATCGCAAAGATGCTTTCGAGGCGGCGGATTATCTTATGGACCGGCTAAAAACCGATGCGCCATTTTGGAAAAAAGAAAAAACTGCAACAGGCGAGGCGTGGATAGAGCCTACCGAAAGAGATTATGCCGCCCGCGAAGAATGGAGCCATAGTAAAAAATAACAACCGCAAACCCATAAGCCTTAAAAAAGAAAACCATAAAGAGAGTATTTTACATGTCTGGTATTGATGAAAGCCTGAAATTTAAACCTTTGCGCATTGCGGTTCTGACCATCTCCGACACCCGCACGCTGGAAGATGACACCTCTGGCAATATTTTGTGTGAGCGGGTCAAGGCCGCAGGCCACACATTGGCCAAGCGCAAAATCATTATTGACGAGATTGAAAAAATCCGCGCTGGCGCCAAGGCGCTAATAGAGGATGAAAATATTGATGTTATTATCAGCACTGGCGGCACCGGGCTTACGGGCCGGGATGTTACCCCGGAAGCCATAAGGCCTTTATTTGAGCGCGAGATTGAGGGCTTTTCGGTTATTTTTCATCAGGTCAGCTTTCAGACCGTGGGTTTATCGACCCTTGCCTCGCGGGCCTGCGCGGGCGTTGCCAAAGGCACAATATTATTTGCTTTGCCGGGCTCCAATGGGGCGGTGAAAGATGGCTGGGACCGGGTGATTGGGGATATTCTCGACAGCCGCCATCGCCCGTGTAATCTCGTGGAACTTATGCCGCGTCTGATGGAAAAATAGCTATGAGCAAGCTCACCCATATTGATGATAAAGGCGATCCGGTGATGGTCGATGTGTCCGGCAAAGAGGAGACGGTCCGCACTGCCGAGGCCAGCGGTGTTATCAGGATTACGTCTGCAATGGTGGAAGCGATTGAAGGGGATGCTGTCAAAAAAGGCGATGTGCTGACGATTGCCAAGCTCGCCGGGGTGATGGCGGTTAAAAAAACCCCTGAGATTATTCCCCTTTGCCATCCCCTGCTGATTTCCGGGGCCAAACTTTCTGCCCGTCTTGATAGGAAAAATTGCGAAATTCATTTTACCGCCCGTGTTTCCTCTACTGGTCCCACCGGGGTTGAGATGGAAGCTCTGAGCGCGGTTTCGGCGGCCTGTCTTACCGCTTATGATATGTTAAAGGCGCTGGATAAGGGCATGGAGATTGGCGAGATAAAGCTTCTGTCGAAAACGGGCGGCAAGTCCGGTGATTATGTTTTGAAAGAAATGAAATGATTAGTGTTGAAGAGGCGCTTGAGACCCTTCGCGCCAATAGTTTGCCTTTGGCAAGCGAAATTGTCTCGCTTGAAAACTTAAATCGACGGGTGAGCGCCGAGGCGGTTAAGGCCAACACCACCGTACCCCCCAATGCCATGTCGGCTATGGATGGCTATGGGGTGCGTTTTGACAGCACCAAAAAGATTGGGGATCGCTTGGCGGTGATTGGCGAAGTGCCCGCGGGAGAAGAATTTTCGGGCACGATTGGCGATGGCGAGGCGGTGCGGATTTTTACCGGTGGCAAAGTGCCCAAAGGTGCAGATCATATTGTTATTCAGGAAGATGTGAGTCGCGAGGGCGATTGGATTACTTTAACTTGCGACCAGAAAAAACCCTCCCATATTCGCCAGGCGGGAATTGATTTTCGGGCTGGCGATGAAATTATCGGGCGTGGTGAAGTGCTCGACGCTTATGCTATAGCGGTTCTGGCGTCAGCGGACCATAGAGCGATTAAAGTCACAAGCCGTCCGAAGGTTGCGATTATTGCCAATGGCAATGAATTGATTGAGCCGGGGCAGGGGGGCAAAGGTATTTTATCCTCAACCCCTTATGGTCTTCTTTCCTTGCTCGAAGACTGGGGCTGCGAAGGGGAATATCTTGGCATTGCCGGGGATAGTCCCGAAGCGATTAAAGAAAAAATAGAGGCGGCAAAGGATTATGACCTCATTATTCCGTTGGGTGGGGCTTCGGTTGGTGATTACGACTATATGAAACCGAGCTTTGCGGATGCGGGTTTTGAGTTTTTGTTTCAGAAAATAAAAATAAAGCCCGGTAAGCCCACATGGTTTGCCAAGCGCTCTCATCCGTCGCTGCAATATGTGCTGGGCCTGCCCGGCAATCCGGCTTCGGCTATGGTTTGCGCTCATCTGTTTGTAAAACCCCTGACCGATAATTTGCGTGGCATCCCTTCGCCGGGCCATGAAACGCAAATGGCGGCTCTTGGTACAGATCTGCCAAAGCAGGGGGGGCGCGATGAATATTTGCGCGGGGTTTTGGAAATTGCGAAAGATGGTCGCCAGATTGCAAAACCTTTATCGCGTCAGGACAGCTCTTTGTTGACGCCCTTTTTGCAGGCTAATTGCTTTATTGTGCGAAAGGCCGGGGCTGAGGCGGCACAGGAAAATGACCCTGTAGAAGTGATCAGGTTATAAATTTTTTGCAGTCTTCCGCCGTTATGACGGGGGAGGGAGTTTTGTGGAGGGTTGGTTTCGTCAACCTCCATCCTTCGAGACGCCGCCTTTGGCGGCTCCTCAGTATGAGTAAGGCTATGGCGGTAGGGGATATAAAAAAGAAACCGACTCACCCTGAGAAGGACCGCAGGTCCGTCTCGAAGGATGGCTGTGATGTGTGAAGCTTCAAACAGACGCAGCAAAATGGCGCTGATAAATCTTCTCGGCCTCGGTCATATCATCGGCGCGGTTGATGTTGAAAAACGGATCAAAATCCTGCTCCGGGAACAAAACAAAAGCTGTGCGTCTTGTGGCAAGGTAAGAGCGCACGGATAGGCCCGGTTCCTCTTCCAGCTTGCGGCGCAAGTCACCCGCCAGATAAACTGGCCAGAGGCTGGCGAGATAATGGTGATGGCC
>WFQB01000258.1 GCA_015487305.1 Parvularculaceae bacterium
ACTCATATTAATGCTGGCCCCACTAGCATATTGGCCGCTATTGTCACTTAATATGACCCTAAAAGTCAAGACTCATTCTCAACTACGGCCTAGTTATGAAGCCTCCAAGGGGTGGGGAAAATAGAGAGAGTGTTTCGTATCGGCATCTTTAGATGCTGATGCGTGAAAGGCCCGCCGAACAAGACCTCGTAATAATGGGGCGGGTTCGGTGGGTTTTCTTTTTTGTATTACGCTCGCGGGCTGTTTCGCGCTGCGCGCTGCCCAGCGAGCGCGGCGCCATATCTTACAAAAAGAGGGCGCCGGAGCCGCAGTCGCGGCTCTACAAGATTTGAGCGCGGTCTCTAACTTTATTATTATTCTTTCATTATGAGATTACTCATCCTGAGGAGCAAGGCGTAAGCCTTGCGTCTCGAAGGACGCGCTGCGCGGGGGCAGGCAGGATCAGGGCTAAGGCCGAGATCAACTCTGACCCTCTCCACACCGATAGCCCGGTTGTTCTCGTTGAAATTTTTCAAGATGAACGCCTCATACACCCAACCACTTCTTCCCGAGATGGGCCCCGGCCTCATCCTGAGCGAAGTCGAAGGACGAGAAGCATCACTTCGTGCTGCGCCGCGCCCGGGAGGACGATTGGAAGCGCTTCTCCCCTAACCAATAAAGAACTCTGGCTTGATTTGCGGCAGGGCCTCGCTGCCGGCGGTAATGGCGCTGCTTAAAGACTGCACCCGCCCCAAACATGTGCGGGTATAAAAATCGGCAATCGCGATATTTGATTGCAGATAATCATCCGCTCCCTGATCAATTTGTTGCGCCGCCGCCAGCGCCCCTTTGGCGAGAAAATGTCCGCCAGCCAGATCTCCAAGCTGTTCTTGATAAGCGCTGGCCCCCGCAAGGCCGTCTTCCGGGTTTTGCCCCATGGCCTCAACCATCCATTTGGTGGTTTTCTCAACTTCATCGGCAGCGCTTAAAATTGCCGCGGCCATCATTTGCAGGTTTTGCTTATTGGCGCTTTTTAACGCGCTGGCATTGGCGCGAATGTCATCAAGGAAATCATAAACCAGTTTTCCTTTGCCCATGCCCAGCTTGCGCCCCACAAGGTCAATCGCCTGAATGCCATTCGTGCCTTCATAGATCGCGCAAATCCGCACATCGCGCATATTTTGTGCCGCGCCGGTCTCTTCCACAAAACCCATACCTCCGTGAATTTGCACACCCAAAGAGGTGGTTTCATTGGCGCGATCCGATGACCAGGCTTTAGCCAATGGCGTCAGTAATTCCTCGCGCTCCTTGGCGGCTTTGCGCGCGGCCTCATCCTCTGCCACATGGGCCAGATCCCAGGCCACCATAGTGGCATAGCACAAGCCCCGCGACGCCATAGTGTTGGCTTTCATCAGATAGAGCATGCGCCTTACATCCGGGTGACCGATGATTGCAATTTGCGGTCCGGTCTTAACCCCAAAGGACCGCCCCTGCTGGCGCTCACCGGCCCATTGCAGCGCCATTTGCAAAGCCCGCTCAGCCACTGAAACCGATTGCATGCCGACATCAATGCGCGCCGCATTCATCATCACAAACATATTTTTCAAGCCCTCATGAGGCTTGCCAATCAGCGTGCCAATACATTCGCCCTTGTCACCAAAGGACAGCGAACAGGTGGGCGAGCCATGCTGGCCCATTTTATGCTCGATGCCGGTGCAGGTAATATCATTACGCTCGCCCAAAACCCCATCAGCGCCCACATGGAATTTCGGCACCAGAAACATGGATATGCCTCTTGTCCCTTCCGGAGCATCCGGCAGGCGAGCCAGCACCAGATGGCAAATATTTTCCGCCATATCATGCTCCCCATAGGAGATGAAAATCTTGTTGCCGGAAATTTTATAGCGGCCATCGCCTATGGGCTCGGCCTTGGTGCGCATATCCGATAGATCAGAGCCCGCTTGTGGCTCGGTCAAATTCATGGTGCCGGTCCATTCGCCCGACACTAGCTTGGGCAGGAAAATTTCTTTTTGCTGTGGCGAGCCATGGGCAAGCAGCGCCTTTACCGCGCCGGTGGTGAGAGAAAATCCCATGGAAAGCCCAAGGCAACCGCCACAAAAAGCATCAAACACCGAAAGGGCGAGACTTTGTGGCAGACCCTGCCCGCCATATTCGGTAGGAAAAGCCAGCGAGTTCCAACCGCCCTCAACATAGGCCTGATAGGCATTTGCAAAACCCGGCGGGGTCGTCACTTCTCCTTTTTCAAGGGCAGCGCCAATCACATCCCCCTGCCGGTTCAAAGGCGCAAAAACATCATCGGCCAATTTCGCACATTCCCCCAGCACCGCTTCCACCAGCTCGCGGTTTAAATCCTCATAAGCGCCGGATTTCTCCAAGGCCGTAAAGCCTGCCATATGGTTCAGCGTGAACACCATGTCACGCACGGGGGTATGATAAGTCATGAAATTCTCCTCAAAGATGATGCCGGATGGATTTCGATCCCCTGCATCCCTATATGATTATCAAGAAAACTAGGGCTATCGGGCATTTTTTTGTAGCGATTTATGCAGTGATATAGCACAAATTCATTCAAGGGAGCCGTCATGGAAACGCAAATTCTGCAAGCCGATGCCAAATCAGTTGAAATCGCGGCCGCCCTGCTCGGCGCCGGTCATCTGGTCGCCCTGCCTACAGAAACTGTTTATGGCCTTGCCGCCGATGCCTGCAATGAAATTGCTGTTGCCAAAATCTTTGACGTTAAACAGCGCCCGGAATTTAATCCCCTGATTGCCCATGTCACCGGCCCGGAGGCCGCAAGAGAATTGGTGGAGATGACCCCCTTGGCCAAAGAGCTAATGGCCGCCTTCTGGCCGGGAGCCCTGACTTTGGTATTACAGAGAAAAGAAAACTGCCCGGTCGCCAAGCTTGCTTCGGCGGGGCTTTCAACCCTTGCCATTCGCGCCCCCAAAGGCGAGACCGCAAGGGCGGTTTTACAAAAGCTGGGCCGTCCCTTCGTTGCCCCAAGCGCCAATCCGTCAGGTCGCTTAAGCCCGACCAAAGCCTGCCATGTGGCCGATCTTCTGGCCGGAAAAATTCCTCTCATTCTTGATGATGGTTCATGCAGGATCGGCGTTGAATCAACCATTATCCGCGCCGATGGCGAACGGCCCATATTATTGCGCGCAGGGGGGCTATCCGTTGAAGATATTGAAGCCATTACTGGCCCCCTGATTGATGGCACCGCAACGAAATCTGACAAAGACGTCCCCCACGCTCCCGGCGCTTTGGCCAGCCATTATGCACCGCAAGCGCCTTTGCGTCTTAATGCCATAAGCGCACAGCCTGATGAAGGCCTGCTCGGCTTTGGCGATATAGAGGGGGATATGAATTTAAGCCCCAAGGGCGATTTGACCGAGGCCGCCGCCAATCTGTTCTCCTGCCTCCATGAAATGGATCAGCGCTTTGCCAAAATCGCTGTTGCCCGTATCCCCGAAGTTCATCTGGGTCGTGCAATCAATGACCGCCTCACCCGCGCAGCCCATAAAGACTAACACCCTATGATCCCATTATCCGACCAGCACAAAAGTGAACTTGTCCGCCTTGCGGGAAAAGGCGGTATTGTTGCACAAGAAAATCTTGGCCCCCTGCTGGGCGAATGGCGCGGGCGCACAAAAGGCCAAGCCCCGCTTGCGCTTAGTCCTGATAGTGCACAAACCCTCAGCCGGATTATGGCTTATTGCTATGCCCATGATATTCCCATCGTGCCGCAAGGGGGCAATACCGGATTGGTTGGCGGGCAAATTCCCCATGGGGAGGTGCTAATCACCCTGTCGCGCATGCGCGCCGTTAAAGAAGTGTCGCCGGAAAACTCCTCCATGACTTTAGAGGCCGGTGTCACTTTGCAAGAAGCACAAGCGGCGGCAGAAAAAAACGGCATGTTGTTTCCCCTGTCTATCGGCTCAGAAGGCTCGTGCCAGATGGGCGGGGTCATCTCCACCAATGCCGGCGGGGTTAATGTGCTGCGCTATGGCAATATGCGTGAATTAACACTGGGGCTGGAGGTGGTGCTGCCCGATGGCACCATCTGGCAGGGGTTAAACCGCTTGCGCAAAAATAATACCGGCTATGATTT
>WFQB01000259.1 GCA_015487305.1 Parvularculaceae bacterium
CCCATGTGCCTACGGCTGACGCACAAATATTGCCCGCTGGCACGGGCTTTCAATGTGATGCCGGCATGTGCGGGGATTATGACAGTGTTATCGGCATGGAAAAAACCGGACCGATCCACCGCTTCACCCATAAAATGCCGGGCCATCGCCTGCAACCGGCCACCGGCGAAGCCAGCGTCTGTGGTGTCTTTGTGGAAACCGACGACCGAACCGGCCTTGCCAAATCCTGCCAGCCAATTCGTGTGGGCGGACGGCTCCATGCCTTCTTGCCCGAATAAAATCACCAGATAGTTTTGTCACAAGGACAGGGTTTAAAACCATCCTGCAAACGATTGCGAACCGACAAACCGAATCAGCGAAATGAGCTTGGCGCGCGCTATCATTGCGCGAAACTGGTCGCAAATATCACAAAAAGCACATCTCTATCCAATAGTTAGGCTGATTATAAAGAAAAATTGACACAATCAGGCGAATTTATGGCGATTTCTGGGCGCAAACATTGTGCCCTGTCGTTTATTCGATATATAAGGGCGCGGGGGTCAATTCTCACTCTGGGAGAGAGTATGGGCCAGTTAGAAGAGATGCGGGTTTTCGTGGAAATCGCGAGAGCCGAGAGCATTACTGGGGCGGCGCACCGATTAGAAATGGCACCATCGGCGGTGTCGCGGCGATTAAAAGATTTAGAAAACCGCCTTGGCGTGCAATTACTCACGCGCACCACAAGACAAGTAAACCTAACCGAAATTGGGCGGACCTTTCTCGCCCATTCAAACCGCATATTGGAAGAAGTTGCCGAAGCGGAAAATGAGGTCGTCTCGCAAAATGATCGCTTAACCGGCACTATGCGTGTAACCGCTCCAATTTCCTGGGGCTTACAAACACTACCGCAAATGGTCGCCAATTTCATGAAACAGCATGAGGATCTAAAGATCGAAATTGACCTTTCCGATGGTTTTGTCGACCTCGTGGAAAGCGGCATTGATATCGCCGTGCGCATTGGCGAATTACCCGACTCTTCTCTTATTGCCAGACGGCTGGCCGATATCGATATGCATGCTGTGGTCAGTCCTGATTTTCAGTCTCAACACGGGCCGATTGAAAGCCCAAAAGATTTGGAAAAATTACCGGGGCTTTTATATCAGGGCAGCAGCAAACCCGATGTCTGGAGCTGGGAAAAAATTGCCAAACCATCCGATGGTTCCGAAAAAAAGAAACTAAGTGGACGAGTTTCCATGCCCATGCGGATGAAATCCAATAATGGCGACATGCTGGCCGAAGCGGCTGCATGCGGGCTTGGTGTTGTTCTATTACCGGATTTTCTTTGTCGGGAAAAAATGGATGCTGGCAAGCTGGTTCCCATTCTAACCGATTATCGCTGGGGCAATTTTTCTGTGTTTGCGGTCTATCCTCCAACGCGCCATTTAGCGACCCGCACCCGCACCTTTATTGATTATCTTGCTGAAAATTTGAAATAATCTCAAATTTCATTTCCAGCTTGGGCTTGCTCAAGAATTACCCGCACCGGCGCAAAAGAACGCCGGTGATGCTCGGTAATGCCATGGGCCTCTAACCCCGCACGATGGGCCTTGACCCCATAGCCCTTATTGCGCTCCCATTGATAATGGGGGTGGGCCAGCGCCAGCTCGCGCATCATCTTATCGCGGGTCACTTTGGCGATGATCGACGCAGCGGCTATAGAAAAAGATTTAGCATCCCCCTTTATCACCAAATGGCATGGCATTGTCAGTTCGGGCCTCATAGTGCCGTCAATGATTGCAAAACCCGGTTGTAGCGGCAAATTTGAAACAGCCCGCTCCATGGCCAGCATGGTAGCGCGAGCAATATTCAAGCGATCAATCTCCTCAACATCTGCCACTCCAACCCCAATCTGAGCGGTTTTTGCCAGCAAGCCCGCCAATTCTTCCCGCCGCTTTTCACTTAGTTTTTTACTATCGCACAGACCTTCAGGCATGGTTTCCCGATCGAGAATAACCGCCGAGGCCACAACAGGCCCCGCCCAAGGCCCACGGCCCGCCTCGTCAATTCCGGCTATTGGCCCTTGTCCGGCAAAACTATCTTCAATCTCGAAACTAGCCGTAAAGCCTGCCATAATCCCCTCCCTATTAGGGTCTGAAAACAATGTAATTTAGGACGATTCTTCACCGCCATGGAAATCAAAGCCCCACCTGTCAATATGTTAGCAAAAGCGATTGTGATTGGACTTTGCCAAAAAGGCATGGTCAGGAAAAAATTATGATATCCATAATTATCCCCACTCTAAACGCGGCTGAATTTCTGCCCCAATCCGCAC
>WFQB01000260.1 GCA_015487305.1 Parvularculaceae bacterium
GAAATAAAGCGCCTTGACGCCAAGGGGGCGGATACGCATATTCGCGGCTCTTAGGCTTTTTGCGGGTATGGTGAAAAGGTATCACGTGAGCTTCCCAAGCTCCAGTTACGGGTTCGATTCCCGTTACCCGCTCCATCTTTTTGGTGTTACGCTCGCCGATTGGCGAGCGCGGCGCATGAGCGCCGACGCCCAGTCGGGCTTGAAGGGTCGTGGCTTGCCCCCGCGACCCGCTGCGCCGTAGCTATAGCGAGGTGAGAGGCGGGGGTCACGGTCCTACGAGGTTTGAGTGCGAGTTTCAGTTTTAATTGTTTTCAATAGACCAGTCCTCATCTTGAGGTGCGAGCGCTAGCGAGCCTCGACCCGCTGCGCCAGCGCTAGCGCGGCGAGAGGATGGCAAAAAAGCACGATCCATCAATTATAAACAAACCAAAATCCCCATTCTTGGAAGCCCAGAAAAACCCTGCTAGGCTTTTGCCCCATGGACAATGTAATAGAATTTTTTCAAAATCTCGCCCTGTGGCAAAAACTGGGACTGCTCACTGGGCTTATATTTCTGGGGCTGACTATTTTCTTCACCATGAAAACCCCGCGACAGGACCGTGACTGGATTGAAAGCCTGTCGCTAACGCCGCAGGTTACGCGCAAGGGTGAGAGCATAGAACTTAGCCAGATCAGAAATTGGCGCTGGAACGAAGAAGGGCCAATAGCCAAAGATTATGATAGCGTAGTAATTCATCCCAATGACATTAAATCCGTGTGGTTCCTGCTGGAGCCGTTTGAAGGGTCCGAATGGGTTGGGCATACCTATCTCGTCTTTGAGCTAGCCGATGGCCGTCTGTTGGGGCTAAGCGTTGAGGCCCGCCGCCAAAAGGGCCAGAAATATTCTGCGGTTAAAGGCGTTTTTAAAACCTATGAGTTGATTTATCTGTGGGGCTGGGTCGATGATTTGTTCAGCCAGCGCGCTCTTAATCTCGACCATGTGCAATATATCTGGCCCTTGCAATTGGATGCAGGCGAGCGCGCTGCTTTGTTTAATCGCGTCATCAATGTTACAGAAAATCTGCAATCAACACCGCGTTTTTATAACACGCTGTTTAACAATTGCACCAATGAGCTGGCCCAAAGCGCTGGCCTTGATTGGGGCTGGGCCCATATCCTCACCGCCCGTTCAGCGCCCTATCTGGAAAAGCGCGGCTTCTTGCCAGAAGGTGCGAGCATCACGCAAGTCGATATTTCAAATCATCTCGAAGATAGACTACGCAAAGGCAAGCCGATCAATGGTGATGTTTTGCGCGAAGTGCTGAAAACCAGTCCGTAGGCCGATTTTTCCATCATCCCTTCGACGCAAGCTCAGGATGAGAACACGGCCTTGACAACAATTAGATAATTAGCTAAACAACAATATATGAGCAATGTCTTCAAAGCCTTGGCCGACCCGACCCGCCGTCATGTTCTCGAACTTCTGCGAGGGCAGGATATGAGCGCCGGTGAATTGGCCGAGCATTTCAATTTTTCCAAACCGACCATGTCAGCGCATTTTTCCGTGTTGAAAGAAGCCGGCCTTGTTGAGGCGGAAAAGCAGGGCAAGCAGATCATCTATCGCCTGAAGCTATCGGTTCTCGAAGATGCCTTACTGGGTTTTGCAAAAACTTTTGGCATGAAAATAGAGAGCGAAAAACCAGGCGCGGGCAAAAAGAAAAGGAAAACATCATCATGACTCAAGCAAGATTCCATGTCATCATCTCTATACTGACGATCATTGCGATCGCTTTGGCGGGCCTTAACTGGCTGCAATCTCCGGAATATGCCAGCAAATGGTTGGCAGGTTTACTGGTCATGCCGATAATCTGGATCATTGTCAGCTGGATCATTCATAAACGCCCTTTAGAGAGCCTGAGCGAAGATCAGCGTCGCTATTTCACCAATTCGGTCATCGGTGCCGGGTTGATAATGATTGCGTCTCTCGCCCTTAAAATGGCCAGCGTTGGAAATTTTCTTGAAGCGTCCATGCATGAACGTATTTGGGGCGTGATTATGGGCATTGTGCTGATTTATTTTGGCAATCTGACCCCGAAAATATTATCTCCTCTTACTCGGGAGAAATGCTCTGCTCCGGTTGAGCGCAGGCTAAAACTTTTCACAGGTTGGGTTTTCGTATTGGCGGGCATTGCCTATGCCATAAGCTGGGTGGTTTTACCCATCCATATGGCCTCAACAATAGCTATGAGCATGGTCGCCTTTGCGGTGGTGCTGGTATTGTTGCGCTCTGGGCTGGCGTTGATGACAGCGCGCAAGCAGGACTAAATCCTTATCGCGCCAATTCTTAGCGCGCCAAAGCTTCATCAATCAGCTTGACCATATCCTTGGCTCCATAAACTTTGATGAAAGCGCCCATGCGCGGGCCTTCTGATTGCCCGAACACGGTTTCATAAAGCCCGGTAAACCATTCGCGGATATTACCATAATCCTGCGTTTTGCCTGCATCAAATACGGCGGTTTGATAATCGCCTTCTTCTGCCTCCTCCCCAAGCGTCAAAAGGGCATCGCGCAAATGGGTTAAAGCTTTGCGCTCGCGCTCATTGGGCTTGCGATAGGATTTTTTACTTTTTAAAAAATCCTCATAATAATGCACCGCAAAGCCAAGCATGGGCTCCAGCGCCTGCATCTCGGCATCACTAGCCTCGGGTCGATATTTGCGCACAAAACCGCGCAACACATCCGGCTCAGAGGTTCCTGACGCATTGACCAGATTAAGCAGTAGCGAGAATGTCACCGGTGGCTGCGCGGTGGGCACATCCCCCCCATGCAAATGCCAAACCGGATTATCCAGCGCTTTTTTGGCATTGCCGTCTGCCACCTGCTGATGATAGCGGGCCACAAAGCTCCAATATTCATCGGCGGTTTTGGGGATAATATCGAAATAGAGCTTCTTCGCTTTGCGCGGGGATTGAAACATATAAAGCGACAGACTGTCCGGCGAGGCATAGCGCAGCCATTCATCAATGGAGATGCCATTGCCTTTGGATTTGGAAATTTTCTGACCCTTTTCATCCAAAAAGAGCTGATAGTTAAATCCGGCGGGTGGCTCCCCGCCCATGGCCCGCAAAATTTTGCCGGAGAGCTTCACGCTTTCGGTCAAATCTTCCCCAGCCATTTCATAATCCACCCCAAGGGCAAACCAGCGCCCGGCCCAATCGGCCTTCCATTGCAATTTCACCGCGCCGCCCGTGACAGAGGTTTTCACCTTCTCGCCATTTTCATCTTCAAACACGACCGTGCCGGCTTTGGAATCAATTTCCAGCATCGGCACATATAAAACCCGTCCGGTGTTTGGCGAGATGGGCAGGATAGGCGAATAGGTCTGGCGGCGATCTTCGCCAATGGTCGGCAGGATGATATTCATCACATCCTCATAGAC
>WFQB01000261.1 GCA_015487305.1 Parvularculaceae bacterium
ATGGTGCAGGTTTTGGATATGGCCAAGGAGTTTGGCTATAAGGTAGGTGCGTTCCATCATGTGGTGGAGGGCTATAAGGTTGCCGATCGTCTGGCTGAAGAAGGGGTTTGCGCCGCCGTTTGGGCCGATTGGTGGGGCTTCAAGCTTGAGGCCTATGACAGCGTGCGGGAAAATGCTGCGCTGATCCATAACCAGCCGGGGAGCTGCACGATCATTCACTCGGATTCTGCTGTTGGCATTCAAAGGCTGAACCAAGAAGCGGCCAAAGCCATGGCCGATGGTCAGCGCCTTGGCATTGATCTTAGCGAAGAAGATGTGATCCAGTGGTTGACCCTTAATCCGGCAAAATTATTGCGTATTGATGACAAGGTTGGGACCTTGGCAGAAGGCAAAATGGCCGATGTGGTGCTTTGGGATCGCACGCCATTTTCGGTCTACGCCCATGCGGAGAAGGTTTATATCGACGGCGCGCTGATGTATGACCGCGATGATCCGGCCAATAGTCCGCGCACTGACTTTGAAATTGGTCAATTGGAAAATGATATGCTCGGAGGGGCGGGACAATGAGGAATATTTCTATGAAACGCCATCAGGTTAAAAATATTTTGCACTCTGCCGCCATCGGGCTAGCTTTGCTTGGGGCGGTGACGATGGGCGGATTTGCGCAAGCGCAAACCATTGCCATTACCAATGCGGAAATTCATATGGCGGGGCCGAGCGCTGCCCCGCGCACTATTTCCAATGGCACGATTGTTATTGATAATGGCATTATTCGCGCCGTTGGACCGCAGGTGGAAGCGCCTTTGGGGGCAACGATCATCAATGCCGAAGGCAAGCCGGTGACCCCCGGACTGTTTGCGTCTTTATCGGGTGTTGGTCTGGTTGAAATATCGCTGAATGAAGAAGGCAATGACGCAACCCCGGATCGGGGCTTTGCGCTTTCAGCCTCGCTTGATGCGCAAGATGCGTTGAATACAGAATCGGCCTTGATTCCGATTTCTCGCTCTGGCGGTGTGACCCGGGTTTATACGACCACCAATCCTGGTGATAAATTATTTGGCGGTTGTGGTCTGGTGATGGATTTATCCGGCAGTGATGATCCGATTACCGCTGATTGTCTTGGTCAGCATATGGTGATGGGCTTTGCCGGGGCCAATCGCTCTGGCGGGGTTAAGTCCGGCTCTATGGCGCTCTTGCGTTATTGGCTGGAAGAGGCGCTGATTTATGAGCGTGCCCCTGCAAATTATCGGGCTAACCCGAACGGGACCGGACTTTCTTTGCCGGATATTCAAGCACTGGTGCCTTATGCCAAGGGTGAAAAGCCATTATTGGTTGAGGTGGAAAGTGCGCCGGATATTCGACGCCTTATCGCTTTGAAAGAAGAATATGGTCTTGATCTTATTCTGGTCTCGGCCCGTGAAGCATGGCGGGTGGCGGAAGAATTGGCAGATGCCAATATTCCGGTAATTTTAAATCCAGCCGATAATCTGCCGTCCAGCTTTGAAGCTTTGGGGGCAAGTCTTGCCAATGCAGCCATGCTTGAAAAGGCCGGTGTGCTAATCGCGTTTTATGATAATGATATTGGCTATACTCATAATGTGCGCTTGCTGCCGCAATTGGCGGGTAATGCGGTGGCCAATGGACTTGACCATGAGGCGGCCTTGGCGGCGATTACTTTGAATCCGGCAAAAATCTGGGGGCTGGATGCGCGCCTTGGGACCATTCAGGCCGGTAAAATTGCTGATCTGGTTATCTGGGATGGCGATCCGCTGGAAGTGACAACACGGCCTGTAAAAGTATTTATTAATGGCGATGACATGTCTTTGGAAAATCGCCAAAGCCTGTTGGCCGAACGCTATAAGGATTTAACACGCGGCGAGCGGCCACCGGCCTATCGCAGTAAATAGGGGATGCCTCGCAATTAGAGGCTAATCCTTTTCGCCAAACCGGTCCGCGATCAGCTTGGTTAAAGTGTCAAGCGCTTCGCGGGCCTGTCGGCCTTCGGCTTTGATTTCAATCTCAGACCCAATGCCTGCGCCCAGAGTTAAAAGCCCCATGATGGAGCAGCCCCCCACTTCAATACCGTCCTTGCTGACCATGATTTTGGCGTCATAGGATTCGGAAACAGCGCAGAATTTGGCCGAGGCCCGGGCATGCAGGCCGCGCTTATTGATGATGGTGATTTTTTTGGTGACGGGTGTGGTTTTCTCATTCATCGGGCGTTAAGCGCTTTCGGCCTTTTTTCCGCCGGACAAAACCCAGGATGCGACATTGATATATTTGCGGCCGGCTTCATGGGCCGCCGCGACGGCGCTTTCTATATCGGTAGTGCGGCGGTAGTTTTCCGGTGCGAGCTTTATCAGCATTGGCAGGTTGACCCCGGCTATGACTTCGGCTTCGGCGCGCTCCATCACTGAAATGGCGAGATTGGATGGGGTACCGCCAAACATATCGGTTAGAATGATGGTTCCGCCACCGTCATTGACGCGGGTGGCTGCCTCGAGAATATCAGTGCGGCGCTGCTCCATATCATCATCGGCACCAATGCAAACAGCTTCCATATTGGGTTGCTCGCCGACCACATGGGAGGTTGCGGCGAGAAATTCCTCTGCCAGATTGCCATGGGTGACCACTACGATGCCGATCATGAAAAACCCCTGATTTTAATGTTCGCCGGAAATAGCCCGTCCGGGAAGCTTTACCATACGCATTCCTGCCTTTTGGGCAAATGGAAATGATATTGGGGGGGTAGGATTATTGGTTCTGCAAAAACAGCCGTAATCGGGCGGGGGCCGATGCGCCAAGAGCAAGAAGGGTGATTTTCGGCAGGTGCTGGCCGAGAATTTCATAGCGTCCATCCCCCTCGGGCAGGCGGGGCGGGCGCTCGTTCACAGCTTCTACGATGAGGGCCAATGGGCACGCGTCAATGCTGGCCGTGGGGATAATGCCAATGCCGCGCATTTCCAAAATCCCTTTTATTTTTTGAGGCGGGCGCATGATGAGCGTATTTTCGCATTGCTCTATCAAGGTTTGGTCATCAGCAATGAGGCGGCTGCGCTGCCATGGGCAATCAGCGATGAGCCTTATGGCCAGATCTGTTTTGCCGCTTGCCGGAGCGCCGATAATCAAAACCCCTTGCAGGGGCGAGCGGTTATCAATAGCAACCGCGATAGAGGTTCCGGTGACAGGCTTGGTCATAGTCGCAAGGGAAGCTCAATCTGGAACCGAGCGCCGCCGGTTTCGGAGATATTTTCGGCCCAGATTTTTCCCCCATGGCTTTCAACGATTTGTCGGGAGATGGCAAGGCCGAGGCCGGAATTATTACCAAAGGCGGTGCCGGTTGGGCGCTGGGTGTAAAAACGCTTGAAAATGCTTTCAAGATTTTCCTCTGGGATGCCGGGGCCTTCATCTTCTATAATAACGCGCAAGATGCGGGTATCATCATCTTGTTTTTCCAGCTCCATGCGAATGCGCACAATGCTGTCAGCAGGAGAAAAAGAAATGGCATTGTCGATGACATTGCGGAAAACCTGTCCGAGGGCTGAGGGGGAACCAAGAAGATTGGAGGCTGGCCAAAGGTCGGGATTATCCAAGCGCAATTCTGCCTGACCCTCCTTGCGAGTGGCGCGATACATATCGGCAATATCGCGCAATAATTGCTCGACATTTAGAAATTCACGGGTCTCCCGGGCAAGCTCTGCATCTAGACGCGATGCATTTGAAATATCTGTTATCAGCCGGTCCATGCGTGCCACATCTTTTTGAATAACATCCATCAATTTTTCTTGGGCTTCGGGGGTTTTGGCGATGGCTAAAGTTTCAGCGGCGCTTCTGATGGAGGTCAGGGGGTTTTTTAATTCATGCGAAACATCTGCGGCAAAGCTTTCAATGGCTTCAATTCGGGCATAGATAGCGATGGTCATGGCGCGCAAGGAGGCTGATAATTCGCCTATCTCATCCTTGCGGGTTGAGAAATCCGGAATGCGCACGCGCCCGGCAACGGCGATGCCTTCGCGAATCGAGTCGGCAGCAATAGCCAATTGCCGGATTGGCTGGGCAATGGCGGCAGTTAGCAATAAAGAAGACAAGAAGGTTGCGATTAGAGCGAGAGCGAAAAATGGCAGGATGGCCGAGCGGGCATCATCAATAAGGCCCTGAATGCCGCCTATCTCGGCGGTAACAACCCCATAAACTGCTTGTACTTTGCGAATGGGAACAGAAACCGATGCGACGAGCTCGCCTTCTTCATTATAGCGCACTGAAGAAATGCCTCTTTGTTTTGCTATGGGGGAAACAGCAAAGGCTTCTTCGAGTTCTTTTTCCAAGGTGCGCGAAGCGGCGCTGCGTTGAAAATTTCCTGATGGCCAGCGCTGGATAATGGTGTGCTGAATATCACGCCAGAGGCTGCCAAAACTAAGGGTGTCGTCTTCAATATCGGGCAGGGTTGTGGTGTCAAAGGCGTCTTTGCGTAATACAACATCTTCCAGCAATAATGTATTGGCATTGTCTATTTTGAGATTTGTGAAATCTTCCGGCGCTTTGAAAACCCGCACCCGCCCTTCAAAACTGTCCCAGACCCGGGAAAAAACAAGATTAACCGCGTCTTCACGTAAATTGACCTGACAGGTTGCTTCCATGGGATCAATGGCATCGCAATTGGTATCATCAGCGGCCACTTGCGCCATGATGTCGGCAATGACCTGCGCCTGTGCGCGCACGCCTTCAAGCTTGGCGGCGATAAGCCCGTCGCGATATTGAGTCATGCCCAGCGAGCCAAGCAGCAGGATTGTCATGCCAATCAGATTGGCAACGACGATGGTCAGGGTGAGGCGAGAAAAAGTCAGTCCACCAAGAA
>WFQB01000262.1 GCA_015487305.1 Parvularculaceae bacterium
CAGATAGGCTTGGGGGCTGGGGGCGGCAATGCCCTGCACCAGCCCGCCGGCAATGATGAATCCATAGGCATGGATCGGATAAGCGGGATTGGGGGCAAGGGTTACATCCCCCGGTCCGGTAATGGCTTGGGCCAGATTGGCAAAGCCCTCTTTGGAGCCAAGGGTCGCAATGATCTGTGTGTCCGGATCGAGGTTGACCCCGAAGCGGCGCTGGTAATAGCGGGCCATGGCTTTGCGCAGTCCCGGAATACCTTTGGAGGCCGAATAGCGATTGGTGCGCGGCTTGTTGACGGTTTCAATCAGCTTATCAGTGATATGTTTGGGGGTCGCCATATCGGGATTACCCATACCAAAATCAATCACATCACGCCCTTCGGCCCGTAATTTGGCTTTCAGGCGATTGACCTGTTCAAATACATAAGGGGGTAGCCGCTTGATGCGGTAGAAATCTTCCATGGTGATATGAGATAGGGTTGGAGTTGACTATGACTGCTCATGGTATGGTAATTCGTATCTATCGCCACAATATTATTCACATTCGCTCGCCCATGGCATAGCGAATGACATCATTAATATCAAAGGCCAGCGAAACCAGCATAACGATGAGGGCCAGCACGATATATTTGCCGGTTAGGGTTTGCCTCACCTGCCATTGGCTGCGGCGCATCCATAGATAGGCTATTGCTGGGGCCCAGGCGATAATATGGGCCCAGCCTAAAATGCGCTCATAGCCAAATTGGGCATAGAGAGAAAACATAATGATTGGTGCAAGGACCAATGTTGATAATGCAATCCATCTTGGCTCAACTCGTTTAAAAGCAAAGAGAATGGATAGAAGAAATATGAGCCCCATGAAATTGACCCAGTAATACACCCATATTGGGCCTTGCTGCATATCCTCGCTAAAGCGGGTCAATAAATCCATAATGGGGTTTGTTTCCTTGGTTTACGGGCTGCCCTCTTGTTTTAGAGCGTCCTCGTCGGGTGGTTTGCCTCCGAGTTTGGGCATTGGTTGGCTCGCTGTTTTGGCAGCGGATAGCGCATCTTTGCTAACGGCACTGCGAATGGCAGCGGCGAGTGCTGACAAATTTGTCATGCGCTCCGCATTGGCAGAAGCAATATCGCTGGCAATGTCGCGCTCAAGACTATCGCGCAGGGTGGTGAGACTGTTCTCGACCATGCGTTGCTTAACCGGAGTCATTTGCGTGGGGCGTTCATTGGGTAGATCTGCGAGCCGTGGATATTGGCTCATCTTGCGGTCCTGCTCGACCTTGTCTGCAATAATTTTTTCAATGGCCGGATTGATCGCCAAGGGCTCTGCCGCCTGTTTTTGCCTTCCAAAACTGCCACAGCCGGAAACGGCCAGTACAGCTAGAATAATGACCGCTGGCCGTAACACGCTATTTATTGGCAGAAGCATTTTTTTTCCTAAATCAGGCATTTCTTGCACCATGGCAGTATTTAACCCCATAATAGTCTTTTTCCGGCAGATTTGCCAATCACAGAAGGATTATGAAGTAATTTTAGGGCTATGAGCAAAAAACCGGTAAAACCAGCAAAAAAAGCGACCCCGAAAAAGGGCGCAAAAAAAGCCCTTAAAACAGCTTCCAAAAAGCTTGCTAAAAAACCCTCCAAAAAGGTCACTCGAAAACAGGCCAAGCCTGTCCTGCCCGATTCTATCCTTGAGGATCCGGTGCAATTACAGGGGCTGATGGCGGAAATGGGCAGCAGGGGGCAGGCTTTTTTGCGTGAATATTTAGAGGCCCAGCCGCGTCGTGTTTTAAAACAGTTTGAGGAGCCTCAGGACCCGCTCGATGTTGGCGGTGCTATTAATGAGGTGTTTTCCGGCTATGCATCCCACCCTGAAAAGCTGATGCAAATGCAGTTTGGCCTATGGGAGGATTTTGGCAAATTATGGATGAGCGCCAGCAAACGGGCCATGGGGGGTGAGGCCCAGCCGGTTGTCGCGCCAGAACCCGGCGATCGTCGCTTTAATCATGAAGCGTGGCAGAAAAACCAGATGCTGGACTTCATCAAGCAATCCTATTTGATAACGGGACGCTGGCTGCGCCAATCTGTGATGGATGCTGAGCATGTCGATGAACATACCAAGGCTCGGGCCTTGTTTCATGTGGAGCAATATCTTTCTGCTGTCGCGCCAACCAACTTCCCGACGACCAATCCGGAAGTGTTGGAAGAGGTTTTGCGCACACAAGGAGAGAATTTAAAACGCGGCTATCAAAATTATCTTGATGATCTGCAACGTGGCAAGGGCGAATTGGCCATGAAGCATACGGATTTGCAGGCCTATGAAGTGGGGGTCAATATTGCCACCACGCCGGGCAAGGTTGTATTTCAAAATGATGTTCTGCAGCTTATTCAATATAATCCAACCACAGAAAAAGTTGCCAAGCGGCCTTTGCTGATTTTCCCGCCTTGGATCAATAAATTCTATATTCTTGATTTGCACCCAGAGAACTCCCTCATTCGCTGGTTGGTTGAGCAGGGGCGCACAGTTTTTGTTTGCTCATGGATCAATCCCGGCCCGCAAATGCGCGATTATAATTTCAGCGATTATATGCATAAGGGAATATTTGCAGCGCTGGAGGCGGTCAGCAAAGCCACGGGCGAGCGTCAGGCTGATACTATCGGCTATTGCATTGGCGGGACAATGTTGGCGAGTGCTTTGTGCTATATGGCGGCCAAGGAAGATAGCCGTATCGCATCAGCGACATTTTTTACAGCGCAAACGGATTTTTCTGAAGCTGGTGATCTCTTGCTGTTTATAGATGACAAGCAGATTGAGAATATGGAGCGGCAAATTGATGCGGCAGGCGGTATTTTGCCCGGTTCGGCCATGTCCAAAACCTTTAATATGCTGCGACCCAATGATCTCATCTGGTCGGTTTATATTGATAATTATCTAAAAGGCAAAGAGCCAAAGAAATTTGACCTGCTCTATTGGAATGATGATGCAACCAATCAGCCAAAGGCATTACATCTTTTTTATCTGAAAAACTTTTATCGCGATAATATGCTGTCGAAAGGTAAGATGGTGCTGGACGGGGTTAAGCTTGACCTTAAAAAGATTACTATTCCAATTTTCATGCAGGCCGGAGAACGTGACCATATTGCGCCCTATCGTTCGGTCTATAATTCGGCTCGTAAATTTGGCGGGGATGTCACCTATCTGCTTGCGGGGTCCGGTCATATTGCCGGAGTGATTAATCCGCCTTCCAAAAATAAATATTACTATCGAACCAATAAATCACTGCCAGCCAAGGTTGAAAAATGGATTGAAAAATCAACGCATTTCCCCGGCTCGTGGTGGCCCTTTTGGTTGCAATGGCTAGAAGACCAAAGCGAAGGCGAAGTGCCCGCCCGTATCCCCGGCGATGGAGGCCTGTCGGTCATAGAGGATGCCCCCGGTTCTTATGTGAAGATCAAGGGCGTTTAGAAGGCAGCTACTTTAATTATCAAATCGTGTTTCATTATTGACATGATTTGGCATTGGGTGGGGGATATATCCGGGCAAGCTGTCCGGAAGCTCTCTTTCATAAAGATAATCGCGGGTCAGAGGGACGGCATCCTGCTTTTTGCCCAATTGCAGTTGGAACACATTATGCACCCCATAACGGAAGGATAGCTCACTGCAGACAAGATAAAATTCCCACATTCTCATAAAGCGCTCATCATAAAGGGCGAGAATTTTATCGTAATTTTTATTGAAATTGGCGCGCCAGTCTTTCAGAGTCTCTGCATAATGAAGGCGCAAGACTTCAATATCGAGAATTTGCAGACCAGCCTTTTCAATCGCGGGCAGCAGTTCTGACAAAGCCGGAATATAACCGCCGGGGAAAATATGGCGATCTATCCATTGGCTGGTTGCCCCGGGTCCGTCTTTGCGGCCAATTGTATGAATGAGTGCAACGCCATCTTCGTCCAGCAGTCGTGCGATTTGCTTGAAATATTGCCGGTAATGCGGCGCGCCCACATGCTCGAGCATGCCAACCGAAACAATACGGTCATAGCGTTTGTCGAGATTACGATAATCCTGATAGTCAAAAGTGACACGGGAAGTAAGGCCGCTTCTTTCGGCCCGTGCTTTGGCCATTTGTAATTGCTCTTGTGACAAGGTGACGCCATGAACTTCAGTATCTTCAAAGCGTGCAAGATGCAGCGCCATGCCACCCCAACCGCAACCAATATCCAAGACCCGATTGCCTTTTTTGAGGTTTAGTTTGCGGGCAATGTGATCTTTTTTCAGTTTTTGTGCTTCCCGCAGCTTTGTGTTTTTATCGGGGTAATAGGCGCAAGAATATTGCATGTCTTCATCGAGGAATAATTGATAAAGATCATTGCCAATATCGTAATGATGGGCGACATTTTTTGCGGCCCTGCCCCTTGGGTTGAACTGATCGAGCGAGCGCATCATCATCTGGAAAAAAGAGGACGGGGTTGAGCCATTATTGGGATCAACCATTAAGTTTTTCCAAAATAATTCAAGCAGGCCATAAAGATTGCCCTGCCTTATCACAAGGCCACCATCCATATAGGCTTCGCCAAGTTGCAATTCAGGATTAAGAACAATGGCCCGCAGCCATTTATGGGATGTGATGGCTATCTTTATTGGCTTTGCAGTTTTATCGCCAAAGCTTTCCAGATGGCCGTCAGGGAAAGTAATATCGAGACGACCTTTGGCCAATTTGCTTTTAAGTTTACGCGTTAATATGGAACGGAAGATATGCATAACAGACCTCCTATCCGGAGGCCCCTGCTCATAAAGGGAAGAAGCCCGAAAATGGCAAGCCACCGGTTTTGCTAAACGGTAAGCCTTAAATGGTTGTCTCTTCTCATTTTACAATCTGGGGAAGCATATTTGCGCTATCAAAAATCCGTGAAGAGACTTTATTGCAACTATAGAGCTACCGTTCTTCGAATATGGGGCAATTCTACCGCCCTAAATGCAAAAAGTCGACCCTTGCATAAAAGAGCCGACTTTCTTTGCTGATTTATGAAATGCTGAATTAGCGTTTCGAGAACTGGAAGGAACGACGGGCTTTGGCCTTGCCGTATTTTTTCCGCTCCACAGCGCGGCTATCGCGCGTAAGGAAACCGCCCTTTTTGAGAACGCCACGCAATTCCGGCTCGTAATAGGTGAGCGCTTTGGAAATGCCATGACGCACAGCGCCAGCCTGCCCGGAGGGGCCGGAGCCTTTTACGGTGCAGACAACATCATATTGATCTTTACGATCAGCAGCGATCAAAGGCTGTTTGATAATCATCTGCAAAACCGGACGGCCAAAATATTCTGCTTGGTCTTTGCCATTAACAGTGATCTTACCATTACCGGGTTTGATCCAAACACGGGCAATGGCGGTTTTGCGTTTGCCGGTTGCATAAGAGCGCCCTTGGGCATCGATTTTTGGCTCGCGAATAATTGCTTGCTCTTGCTCAGGCACTATAGCATCGGCAGCGACGTCTTTTAAATCTTCCAGAGAAGTTGCAGTCGTTTCACTCATTATTGTTTGTCCTTAAGCGCGTGAGTTTTTGCGATTGAGAGCGGCAACATCCAGAACTTCCGGCGATTGCGCTTCATGAGGATGGTCGGGGCCAGCGTAAACGCGCAGATTTGACATTTGCTGACGGGCGAGCGGGCTTTCCTTTGGCAGCATGCGCTCAACGGCTTTTAAAACAACCCGTTCAGGATGCTTACCACCAATGATCTTATCCATGGTCCGTTCTTTAATGCCGCCCGGATGACCCGTGTGCCAATAGAATTTTTTATCGGTCATTTTATTGCCGGTAAAGACGACCTTTTCAGCATTGACGACGATGATATTGTCACCGCAATCGACATTGGGCGTATAGGTCGGTTTATGTTTGCCGCGCAGTCTGGTGGCAATGATGGATGCCAGACGGCCAACAATGAGGCCCTCTGCATCAATCAACAGCCATTTTTTCTCGACATTGGCGGGCTTCAAATTGAAGGTTTTCATGTCCTTGGGGTTCCGAATTTTAAGCGTTGTTGAAATCATATTTGGAAAGGCCGGGTTATAGACGAGTAAGAGCACCGGTCAAGAGATTTATTCTCTCAACCGGCGCTAAAATCATATATAAATCATGTAATTAGAGATGTGGTAGCAATATACCACAAAATGAAAGTTTTATACCTAGAACCAGTAGGAATTGCGCAGGCGCTGCAGGAAAAGCGGTGTCCGGCTTGGGGTCATGGCAATGGTCCAGACCGGATTATCCCCTTTTACAGCGTCAAAGCTCTCTACGGCAATGGCATAGCGGCTGACTTCTATGCGCGCCCATAGGGTTGTCTCTTGCGCCATACCCGGCAAAGAAGAGCGGATGGTGATGCTGTCGCCACCATCTTCAATCACAGCGCCGCCATTGCGGAAGATATTGTAGCTTTTGCCGGTTTCCTCATTAAATAGCCGCCCACGAATAGTGCCGGAGCGGATCATGCTATCAAGGTCCCGCGGCAAGCCATCGGGTAATTCTACGACAATGGTGATATTATAGGCGTGATAACCCTCTTTTTCGTCTTGATAGCTGGCATTTGTGTAAAGCGCCGTTTGAATATGCGGTTGCTGGCGATATTGGCTGCGAGACTCTGCCCCATAAACGGCATTTTGCAGGCCTTGTTGCAAAGCAAAACCGCCCAAACCGCCGCCCCAGGCGGCCTCTCGCACATAGCTGGCATCTAGGCTCGCCTCGGCCGCTGGCGGTGGCAAAACCTCTTCCATAGGAGCGTTCAGAGCGCCGCCTAGATCAGAAGGGGCAATCGTCATCAGCGCCGCTAAAACCCCAAAGCCTTGCGCGAAAGCGGCCTGAAAGCTGACCGGTTGGAAATAGAAAATTGAAAGCGCCCCAATGCCCATCATGATTAGCAACACCGCATAAAGCGGTAATTCGCCAAATCCAAATATTGCGCCGAGATAGCCCATCCAGCGATTAATGACGAAAAGGGCAGAGGCATCGGCGCTTTGCTGCAAATCCACCAGCATGGCAGTGACGATGCCCAGCGCGCCGGCAAAAGAAAGCCCGAAATAATCCGAAAACCCGAATTCAGAGGGTAATTTATTGACCTTGCGATCTCCATAAGCCATGGCTGAAATTCTCCCAATTTCCCGATATTTCCCAAAAACTGTGATGAAGCCTGTCCACGACAACAGCGCATCCAAGATGTTATGCTATCACAGAAAGCCACAAGCGCAAGGATGCTCCAGAGGAGCGGTTATTCATGCCTTGTTCTACATCCTTCACTGTTGTTAACATGGGCCGGACAAGGATGAAGGGGAGTTTTAAATATTGCGAAAATATCTGATGCCTTTTGTGGCCATCATCGGGTTGGCGTTATTGATCTCTTGTGGCAAGGCTCCAAAACCTGATGAACAGCCCTCCCCGGAGAAGCCAATTGAGGGCGCGCGTTTTGCTATTGAAAATGTCCGAGTGTTTGACGGGCGCGAGGTGCTGGATGGCAAGACGATTATTGTAGCTGATGGTCGCATTGCTTCTATCAACGATAGCCCCGCCCCTGAGGGTTTGCAGATCATTGACGGCACTGGCAAAACCCTCCTGCCCGGCCTGATTGATGCCCATGTTCATGCCTTTGACCAAAACGCTCTACGCGATGCATTGCGCTTTGGGGTAACAACCGAGTTGGATATGTTCACCACGACCAGTTTTGCAACTGACCGCAAACTTGTGCGTGACAGCTATGACAAAACTGATATGGCCGATCTCTTTTCGGCCTTTACCCTTGTGACATCCAAAGACGGTCATGGGACCCAGTTCGGCCTGCCGATCCCAACCATTGATGATCCTGCTTTGGCAGAAGAATTTGTTAAGGCGCGCCTTGCGGAAGGTGCGGATTATATCAAAATTGTCTATGAACCCGGCAATCCGATGGTGACCTCCATATCAAAAGAGACGCTTGAGGCTGTTATTGCAGCGGCTCATGCGCATGGGGCAATAGCGATTGTTCACATCTCGAAATTGGAAGCTGCCCGCGACGCGGTTAATGGCGGGGCGGATGGTCTGGTGCATGTTTTTGCAGATGCTGCCATTGATGATGAGCTGATTGCAAACATGAAAACCAAAGGCGTTTTCGTTATTCCGACATTATCCATCATTGCGTCCGCGGCTGATCGCGGGTTTGGCGCGGGGTTTTTGCAGGATGAAAATCTCCAGCCCTATCTTTCTAAGATGCAGTTAGATGGGCTTGCGGTTTCCATGGGAGGCGGGCGCGATTTGTCGCATTGGTTTAATCTTGATATCGCCTTTGAGAATGTTCGCCTTCTACATGAAGCGGGCATTCCGGTTCTTGCCGGTAGTGATGCGCCCAATCCGGGGACGGCCTATGGAGTTTCCATGCATGGCGAGCTGGAATTACTGGTCAAAGCAGGATTATCCCCAAGTGAGGCGTTGAAAGCTGCAACCGCAGCAAGTGCCCGTGCCTTTGACCTTAATGGGCGCGGCGTGATTGCAGAAGGTGCACGCGCTGACCTTTTGCTTGTTAATGGCGACCCGACAACAGATATTCTTGCGGTGCGCTCTATTGACCGTATTTTCAAAAATGGTTTTGAAGTCACCCGCGAGCGCCAAGATAATGAAAAAATCGCAGCACAAAAGCCTGCACTAAAAGAGGGCTATATTAGTCGCTTTGAAACAGACCTGTCTTCGGGCTTTGCGATGAATTGGGTTACAACCACCGACCAGTTGGCTAATGGCAAATCAACCGCAGCGCTTTCAATTATCACGCCGGGAGCACAGGAAAGCTCTGGCGCCATGCGTATTAATGGGGAGATTAGTACCAAGTTTTTCTTCCCATGGTCGGGGGCTGGGGTTTTCTTTTCTGAAGATTTTACCCTGCCCTTTGATTTTTCTGATTATAAAACCATCAGCTTTTATGCCCGCGGTGATGAACGGGAGCTGTCAGTGCTGCTGTTTACCCGCACCTCGCTCCAACGCCCGGCGACCAAGACCTTTAATATCACCAGCGACTGGCAGTTTTACGAGATAGAGCTTTCAAGCATTCGCGGTGCAGCATTGGATGAGGTTTTTGGGCTGGCGATTACCGCTGGACGGCCCAAGGGGGCGTTTTATTTTGAATTGGATGATGTGAGATTGCAGTAAACCTACACGCCATGAGTGTTTTGGAGGGCTAGCAACCGGAAATTTTGTAACCAAGCCATTCTGGCGAAAATTGTGCCTGATGATGTTGAGTGCCTGATATGGCACCCATTCAGGGGAATTTTTTGTGGACTTGCCATATTCCCGGGAAAAAGCCCCGCCCTGTTAACACTTTTTCTCCTCTCGGCGCGATTTTTGCTCTTTGCCTTGGCGCTGTTTGCGATAGACTGGGGGGGACGCCTTGGTTAGCGTTACTGTTTTGGGGAAATTTGTTTGGGCATGGTTAAAGCACCCAATAGTCTTGCTGTGATCTTCAGTGGCCTCGCCGCCTTGTTCGGGGTGTGGTTCTGGCTGCAGGTTTCTATCAATGAAGAGGCTGCCTGGGCGCGATTTGTCATTCTGTCTGAAAGTGGCGCCACTGCCCGCGCCCTTGGTCATGGTAATCAGACGATTGCCCTTCGCCAACAACAGGGTGTGGACGAAGAGCAATTGGCCCCCTTAAAATACAAAGTTGCCAAGGCGGAAGAAAAAGCCGGATCGCCGCGCCGCGCCATTGATCTTTATCGTGATGTTTTAATGAGTGAATGGAAAACAACCCTATCTGAACGGGAACTGGACGGGGTCAAGCTTTCCCTTGCCCGATTGGAATTGGGAGAAGGCAATGTGCAAGGGGCCGTTCCGCTATTGGCGGAATTTCTGGATAAGGCAGGCGATGAAGCGGCCGGTTATGAAAAGCCCTCGCCCGACCATCCGCCCTCACCGCATCTGGCGGCTCTTGTCAGTGCGATTGATGCCTTGTCAGAAAGCCTGCCGATTTTTCCGGACAAGGACATATTGATCGGGTCGCAGGACGAGCAACTGGCCCGCACGGGCGATATGGTCAAGCTCGGTGGCTTTTATGCCAAGGTCGAGGGTGGCGAACATGCAGCGGCCGGGCTACTGGCTGCAGCCCACGAAACCCGCCTTGCACTATTGGGCGCGGCAGATGCCGATACTATCCATACGATCTTATTGCTGGGTCCGGTCTATGAACGCCTTGGACATTTGCAACAGGCCGAGAAGCTTTACCTCGAAGCGGTCCATGCACAAGAGCAGGCCAAGGGGTCTAACAGTCCTGAGCTGAGCTTATATTTGCGTCTGCTAGCCAATGTCTATCTGGCGCAGGGGCGCTATACGGAAGCAGAAGCGCTGAATGTTCATATCCGGCGGATTTTTCGCGATTCCTATGGCGGCAGGCGCTATCTTGCCAATCAGGGGCGAGACCGTCGCATGGACGTCAATCGTCCGGTTTCAATCGAGTTTCCCCTTGAGAAAGATTATAAGGCCAGCGATCTGGTGGCCGCGGGTGATTATGAGATCCCCCTTAGCAAGGCAAAAGATTCTGAAGAGATGAGCATTCGCCTTGGACTGGAAGTGTCTGCCGAGGGGCAGACCATGCCGAAAAAACTGGAACAGTTGATTGATCTTTGTGCCCAGCAAAGCGGTGAACATCTCTCCCTGCGCTCGGGCTATCGGTCTTTTAAAACCCAAAGCTGGCTTTATGAAAATATTGATCATCGCGGCAAGGTGACCCGTCCGGGAACCTCCGAGCATCAATTAGGACTTGCGGTTGATATTGATGTGGATTATCGCCTGATGCGCAATTCTGACCGCGCCTATCAATGTTTTGAAAACCATGCCTGGGAATATGGCTTCATTCTGTCCTATCCCAAGGGTAATACTTATCTCGACGGGCCAGACACATATGAGCCATGGCATTGGCGTTATGTGGGCCTACAAACGGCTCTGCTCTATCGCGAGGCTGGCCCCTTGAACAAGCCACAGGAATTTCTCGCGGCCCTGCCCTGTTATGAAGAACGGGCACAGGCTGGTCTTTGGACCACTGCCGGGGATGAAGATATTTGCTTAAGCAGGCAACAAAAGCTGACCGACAGCGATATTGTTTTGTCACCGACACCGAAATGGGGCGACCAAGACCCTGTTGCGACCTCTAATGGCGGGGGGCGATAGGACAATATGGTGGAGGAGACTTTTCAAAATGAGGCCCTGCCAGAGATCGTCCTGACGGCCCCCGGAGATCAAAAATCCGAAATTGATGAAAATCTGGCTATTATTGCTGACAGTCTCGAAGATCAGCCCTATGGGGTTGCGATCATACCCTTTGAGACAATGCGTTTTGAGTTTTGCAAATCGGCAGACAGCGAACAGGAAATACAGCCCGGATTGGTCGTGATTGATTTGCGCCATGGCCTACATGATGTTGAAGCTGTTTTGTCCCTCTGTGCAGACTTACAAGAGCAAAACCAGCCAATATTGTTCCTGGCGCTGCAATCCATGACTCTGGCCACCCGCCTTTGTCTGCATAAATATGGCGCTGTCATTTTATTTCAGCAGCCATTGCAATCTCCCAAGGCGGCCATTCGCCAAGTTTTGCATCATTTTGCGGTCTATAATGAAACCAGATTACGCCAGCAATCGCTGATAGCGCTTGATAGAAAGGTTCCTGAAATAGAGGGGCATCAAGGACGCTTACGAATTTTGATGATTGGCGCGCCGGGCAAGCGATCACTGGGTCTTATCACTGCCCTTGAAAAATCAGATATTACCATAATAGCGGCCATGTCCCCGGCGCAATGCGTGCAATATCTGGAAG
>WFQB01000263.1 GCA_015487305.1 Parvularculaceae bacterium
GCCATTGCCGCTTTTGAGCTTGAGCTTGCCCATATTGCAGATCATGTCAGCGACCCGCATCTGGGACAAATGCGTTTGCAGTTTTGGCGCGAGGGCTTGGCAGATATAGCAAAAGGCTCGCCGCCGCGTGCCCATCCGGTTTTGCAAGCCATAAAACATTCTTTTTCCAAACGGGAATCGCTATTGGCAGGCGAAAGCATTGATCAGCTATTTGGCGCTTTGGCAGAAACTTATTTCCCCGAAGCCTCATGGAATATTGAACAGGCCCTTGATCATTTTACCAAAATAGAAACACCGTTTTTATCCTGGTCATTGTCGCTGATTTTAAGCGAAAATATTTCGGACAAAAATATTTCGGGCGGGGGTGGGACAACCAAAAAAATGCCCCTGTTGGAAAAGGCAGCGCGAGCGCGAGCAATTAAATCTTATCTATTATATCTCTTGGCCCCATCACAAAATGGGCTGGCGGCAAAATTTTGCGCGAGCCTGCCATCAGGTCCAGAACCCATCGCCGCCTTACAACAAGAATGGCAAGGTTTGCGGCCCGCCTTAAGCGGTGCTCCATCAAACCTAATGCCTGTTTTGGCCGAGCTTAGCCATATCACCCCATGGCTCGAACGGGCAGCGCGCCACAATGCAGGCAAGGTCGGTTTAACCACACATCCGGCCAGACTCTTCTGGACTGTTTTTACTGGTCGCTTTTAACGCCTGCTTTTTCAGCACCCCCTTTGCTAATCTCCCTTACAATCTTTCTGGCCTTTCCGACATATTTTTTCTGCGGAAAGTTCAAGACTTTTGCTGAGCCGTGCTTTGCGGTCGGGCATAAGTCATTCAGCGGACAATGTTTGCAATCGGGTCGCCCCTGATGACAGATATTGCGGCCAAGACGGGCAAGACCATCATGCAAACTGCGCGCCTCGCGAGCCTTCCATTGAAAAGGCAGGTTCTCGCCAATATAGCGATCAAGGGCAGATAAAGGCGCGCCTGCTGGCACCAGAGCCATGCGCCGTAAAGGGCGGGCACTATCATGATCCACCGATAAAATCGTTTTGCGCAAGGAAGAAAAACTCAAAGTCGCGGCTGCGGCGGCAGCACGAATACCGGGCAGCCCTTGCAGCCATTTTTGCGCCGCCTCAATCGGCCAATCAGCAAGAAAATCCAATTCCAACAAGCCATGACGAGCCTCAATCTGGCGGAGAATTTGCGGCAGGAGCTTTGCCTTTCGGGCATGATCGGCAACACCGCGCAAACTTGGGATCAAATCATCCGGGTCGGCATCACGGATGTCGGACCAGCGCGCAAACTCCTGCCGCAAACGGTGAAAACTCGCCAACGCCAAAGCGCCGGGTGTTTTCTCCCCCACCACACAAAAGACCAGCTGCGAGAGGGGATCACTCTCGCCCCGCCGGGTCTTTCCATAAACCGCCTGCAACCGGCAAAGAATCTCCGGAAGGCGCTTTTCAGTGGCAAAGGTGAATAAGGTCTGCATAAAACCATAAAAGAACAAATGAAGAACATTGTCAAGAGGTTTTTTTGAGACAGTTCAAACCCTCAAAGCAATCAATGGCCTAGCAGCATAGACATTTGTACAGGCTCTTGGCACTATCCGTCAGAAGTGGACAAGAATAGATTCGAAAACATTTACAGCAGCAAAAATAAATATGCTTACAAGATATTGGATCACATTTTCCGACACCTTGGATTATTACCCTTACGGGCCAGAATTTGGTTTTGGCGTGGGCGTGACGGCGCATGAAGTCTAATAACCAACCCCGCTAAAAATGGGGGGATTACCAATGGCCTTAATCAATATACCAGCGTCACTGCCAATGGCGCTGCGGCAACGGCGAAGTCTTACGACAAAAAAGGCAATCTCACGGCAGATGGCGAGGGCTGGACTTACAAATATGACGCCGCCAACAGCATGGGCCGTGCCTATTTCAACGGCGCAAGCATCGCCCATTACATATCCTACGCTGATGGCAATCGGCGCTATAAATGGGCCAATGGCACCATCACGCGGTTTCTCTATGATGGTGATCAGGAGATCATGGAGACGGGGAGCAGTTGGACCGATGTGCTGCGCCGCTATGTCAGGCTGCCCGGCAGCGTTGACGAGCCATTCCTGATGTTCGACTACACATTACCCGCAGGGGACCAAGAGCGCTGGGCCCATCAAAACCGGCTGGGCA
>WFQB01000264.1 GCA_015487305.1 Parvularculaceae bacterium
CGAAATCTGCGCGGCCCTCAAAATGACCGGCTATTTTCTGCAAACCCGCATTTTTGACCCGGCTAGCAAAACCCTGCCCGATGCCCGCAATGTTTTTCTCACCCGATTAAAGAATTGGGCGCAAAGATAAGGTTTTTCCAAGACAAAGCCTCTTGCCGGACAGCCCCGAAAACGGCTAGCAATTGCCCATGGCTAAGACACAAAATCCCCCGCCCGAAGACATTTTTCTGGAACCTCTTTCAGAGGCCCTGTCTCAGCGTTATCTCGCTTATGCGCTCTCAACCATCACCGCCAGAGCCCTGCCGGATGTGCGTGATGGTTTGAAACCGGTGCATCGGCGCATTCTCTATGCCATGCGGCAAATGCGCCTTACCCCCGGCGGCAGTTTCAAAAAATCGGCCAAGGTCGTAGGCGAGGTGATGGGTAATTTCCACCCCCATGGAGATCAGGCAATTTATGACGCCATGGTGCGTCTGGTGCAGGAATTTTCTGTGCGGGTACCGCTGATAGACGGGCAGGGCAATTTCGGCAATGTCGATGGCGATAATGCCGCCGCCATGCGCTATACGGAAAGCCGCCTTACCGAGGCCGCAAAATTATTGCTCGATGGTATCAATGAAGATACGGTTGATTTTCGTGACACTTATGATGGCGAAGGCAAAGAGCCAGTGGTTTTACCAGCGGCGTTTCCCAATCTTCTCGCCAATGGCTCTTCGGGCATTGCCGTTGGCATGGCAACATCCATTCCCCCCCATAATGTGGCCGAACTGATTGATGCCTGCCTGCATTTGAACAAGACCCCCAATGCGCAAACCGCAACCTTGATGAAATATGTCAAAGGGCCGGACCTGCCCACCGGCGCCATTTGCATTGAGCCACAAGAAAACATCGAAGAAGCCTATGCTACGGGCCGCGGCAGCTTCCGCATTCGCGCCAAATGGGAAGTAGAGAAACTCCCCCGCGGGCGCTATCAAATCGTTATCACCGAAATTCCCTATCAGGTGCAAAAATCAAAACTGGTCGAGCGCATTGCGGATTTAATCAACAATAAGAAGCTAACCCTTGTTTCCGACGTCCGCGATGAAAGCGCCGAAGATATTCGTCTGGTGCTAGAGCCAAAATCCGGCAACGTGGAAGCGACATTAGTAATGGAATCGGTGTTCAAACTAACTGATCTTGAAAACCGCATCTCCTTGAACATGAATGTGCTTGATGCCAATGGCGTGCCAAGGGTGATGGGCCTGCGCGAGGTTCTAAACGCCTTTCTCGCCCATCGCCTTGATGTCCTGCTGCGACGCACCGCCTGGCGCTTGGGTAAAATTGCCCACCGCCTCGAGGTTCTGGATGGCTATCTCATCGCCTATCTCAATCTCGACGAGGTGATCCGAATTATCCGCTATGAAGATGAGCCAAAGGCAGAATTGATAAAAACCTTCAAGCTCAGCGAAGTGCAGGCCGAAGCCATCTTGAATATGCGCCTTCGTTCCCTGCGCAAGCTTGAAGAAATGGAGATCAAGACCGAGCACAAGGCCCTGAAGAAAGAGCAAAAAGAATTAAAGGCTTTGCAAAAATCCGAGCCGGCGCAAAAGAAAGTCATTGCCGATCAATTGCGCGATATCCGAAAATTATTTGATCCAAAATCAACCGAAGGTCGCCGCCGAACAAAGATGGAAGACGCCCCTGATGAAATTGAATTTAACCCCGATGATTTTGCCGAAAAAGAACCGGTGACAGTCATCATCTCCGACAAGGGCTGGGTCCGCACCATTAAAGGCCATGTGGAGAAAACCGCAGACATCAAATATAAAGATGGTGACCGCGAAAGCTTCGTCCTCCATGCCCAATCCAATCAGAAGCTTTCGGTTTTTGCCACCAATGGCAAATTCTACACGCTGGAAATAAAAGACCTGCCCGGTGGCCGTGGTCACGGGGAGCCTATTCGCCTGCTGGTTGATATTGGCAATGATGAGGGGCTCGCCAATGTGTTCATTCAAGGCGAGGGGCGTCATTTTCTGGTCGCTGCCAGCTCCGGCCACGGCTTTATCGTCAAAGAAGAAGACACAATCGCCACAACCCGCAAAGGCAAACAGGTATTAAACGTCACCGCAGGCGCAGAGGCCTGCGTGTGTCGCCCCATGAGCAGCGCCCCCGACAAAAAAACCCGCATCGCCGTTGTCGGCAATAACCGGAAATTACTGATCTTCCCCGGCGAGGATTTGCCAATCATGTCACGAGGCAAAGGTGTCCAATTACAAAAATATTCCAAAGGCGGACAATTACGCGATGCCATGGCCTTTGTCATGAGCGATGGTCTCGTCTGGCGTGATCGTGCGGGGCGGCAACAAACAGAGCCGTCATGGAAAAGCTGGCAAGGCAAAAGGGCACAAGCAGGCAAAATCGTCCCCAAAGGTTTCCCAAAATCACTTTCTTTCGGCAAAGACGGCTAAAAGGCAGGTTTTGACCTATTGACAAAAAACGGGCACATTTGCCGGACAATAAAAGTATTTACGGCAGCAATGCCTACGCGTTCACGTTTTTTTGGAGAAATTCCATGTCTGCACTATTAATTCTCGCTGTCATCATTGGCGCAGTTCTACTCATCGCCATTGGCATTTATAACCGCATCGTCGCCCTAAACCAGCGCGGCGATCAGGCCTTTGCCGATGTGGATGTGCAATTGCGCCAAAGACAAGACCTCGTGCCCAATCTGGTGGAAACCGTAAAGGGCTATGCCAGCCATGAAAAAGACACTCTGGAAGCGGTGATAGAGGCGCGCAACGCAGCCATAGCAGCCCAAGGCCCGGCCGCACAAAGTGCCGCAGAGGGCATGCTGGGCGCAGCGCTTGGAAAACTATTTGCCTTGGCCGAAGCCTATCCCGACCTCAAAGCCAACACCAATTTTCTCGAATTGCAGCGCGAATTATCCGACATAGAAAATAAAATCGCCGCCGCACGCCGCTTCTATAATAACTCTATCCAAGAATATAATACAGTCATTCAGCAAGTGCCGGGTGTCTTCATTGCGCCCATGGGTAATTTTAAAGAGCGCGACTTTTTTGAAATTCCCGAAGCCTCTCGCGAGCAGGTGGAACAGGCCCCCGAAGTTAAATTCTAACCCGTTAAGAAAAGCAATAAAAACCCATGAAAGCCTTTGGCCTCCAAACCCATATTTGGAGCAATAATTTCAAATCCGTGGCTTTATTGCTCGGATTTCCCGTGCTTCTGGCAATATTGATTTTCGCTTTATTCCTTCTGGCGGTTGGGTTAACCGGCCAATCGGGAACCATTGCCGGAGCCATTCCCGAAGCGCTGGATATGTTATCTCGCTCATGGCCCTATGCTCTGCTCATTGCCGGGGGTTGGTTTGTCATTGCCGGATTATTCCATCAAAATATGATAGAGGGCGCAACAGGTTCCAAAGGCCTCACCCGCAAGGAAAACCCCGAGCTTTATAATATGCTGGAAAATCTCTGCATTGAACGCGGCCTTCCCATGCCGCGCCTAAATGTGATTGAAAGCCCGATGCTTAACGCATTTGCCAGCGGTATCAGCGACAAAACTTATACTATCACCCTGACACGCGGCATTATTGATCGCCTCAACAAGAGCGAGCTTCGTGCGGTCATGGCTCATGAACTGACCCATATCATGAACCGTGATGTGCGATTGCTGATTATCGCAGTTATTTTTGTGGGCATTTTTTCTTTCGTGGGGGAAATTGTTTTCCGCAATCTGTTTCGTGCTGGCATACGAACAGCCGGATATTCTCGCGGGCGAAAGGGCGACAGTCGCGGTGGCGGGGCAATAATTCTTGTGGCTTTGGCTTTAATCGCATTGACCTATGTGTTGTCACTGGTTGTGCGTTTTGCCATTTCACGCCGACGAGAATTTCTGGCGGATGCAGGCGCGGTGGATTTAACCCGCGACCCGGATGCCATGATAGGCGCGTTACAAAAAATATCAGGCCGCTCAAAGCTTGAGGCGCCAGATGATGTGGCGCAAATGTTTATTGATAATTCCCAACCTTTTCTGGGCATGTTTATGACCCATCCACCCATAGAAAAACGCATTGAGGCGCTGGTCGATTATGCCGGCGGCATAGCCCGATAGCTAGGGTCAGATCCTAGGAGCCATAAATAACTTCCGGCAGCCATGTGACGATAGAGGGATAAAGCGCCAGCAGGCCCAGCATAAAAATCTGAATGATAATGAAGGGCAGCACCCCGCGATAAATCGCCATGGTCTTAACTTCGGGCGGCGCCACCCCGCGCAAATAAAACAGGGCAAAGCCAAAAGGCGGGGTCAGGAAAGAGGTTTGTAAATTGATCGCCATCAACACCCCAAGCCAGATAGGATCAACCCCCATCATCAAAAGCGAAGGCGCAATCAATGGCACGACCACGAGAGTGATTTCAATAAAGTCGAGAAAGAAGCCGAGAATAAACATAACAATCATCACGGCAATGATTGCCCCTGCGGCCCCGCCGGGAATGGATGACAAGGCATAGGTGACAGTTTCTTCACCGCCAAGCCCGCGAAAGACGAGTGAGAAAAGCGCCGCCCCAATCAGAATTGTAAACACCATGGAAGTAACCCCCATGGTTTTTTCAGAAATGGATTTCAACATTTTATGGTGGCGCAATTCCAATAAGCCGCCAATGATTGCAATGAACAAAACCAAAGTTGAAGTGACAGCCAATACGATGGCGATAAATTCCATATTGGAGGTAAATTCGCGGCCCAAACGCAAATCAAAATTACTATTGAGGAATAGCAAAATCCCCGCCGATGCACCCGCCGCCAGCACCAGATTGCGCAAAAAAGACCCGCGCCTGGCAAGGCGATGGGCGGCTATGAGAACCGCCCCAAAAGCACCAACGCCTGCGGCCTCGGTCGGTGTTGCAATACCACCCAATATAGAGCCGAGAACCGCAACGATTAGAATTAAAGGCGCAGGCAGGGTTTTAAGCGCTGCCATAATCGCTTTGTGGCCCTGTTCGCGATCACTGGCGGGAATTGCTGGCGCTGATGCGGGGCGAAACACTGCGATAAAAATCTGATAGAGAATATAGAACCCAACCAACATCAGCCCGGGAATAAGCGCTCCGGCAAAAAGATCGCCCACGGATACAGGCTCCGGCGCATAAACCCCTTGGCGTAATTGCGCTTCCTGCCACGCATTGGAAATGACATCTCCCAAAAGAATAAGCACAATGGAAGGCGGAATAATCTGCCCCAATGTCCCCGCCGCGGCGATAGACCCTGCCGCAAAACCCGGCTCATAGCCCCGCCGCAACATGGTTGGCAAAGAAAGCAATCCCATAGTTACAACCGTTGCCCCGACAATGCCGGTGGAGGCCGCAAGCAAGGCGCCCACAATAGTAACGGAAATGCCAAGCCCCCCGCGCAAGGAACCAAATAATTTAGCCATATTATCAAGTAGGTCTTCAGCGATGCGGGATTTTTCCAAAATAACTCCCATCAACACAAACAGAGGCACCGCGATAAGCACACTATTATTGATGATGCCAAAAATCCGAATGGGGAAGGGCTCGGAAATAAACGAAATATCAAACACCCCGAAGCTAAGGCCGATAATCGCATAAAGAAGCGCCGTGCCTGCAAGTGAAAATGCAGCAGGATAGCCCGCCAGCAAAAACACACACAGGGTGATAATCATGGCAATATCAAGCCATTGGGTGAGACTGCAAAAGCAAAAGGCAAAATCGTTGAAAAACTGCTCCATGGGTCAGCTCGCCCCCGAGGGTTTTGCGCATGTCAAAACCGCACTGGCCTTGGCCGCTACCACAAACCCCGCCATAGCCAATAGCGTGGCAAAAGCCGGGATCAGACTTTTCAATAAAAACACCGCTTGAATGCCCGAAGCATCCTGCGATCCTTCCTGATTAAGCCATGCGGCGGCAACATAACCGCCAGCAGCCCATATAATAAGGCCGCATACAGGAAACAAAAACAGATAGGTGCCAAGCATATTCACCATGGCTTTTTTGCGTGGTGAAAGCGTGGTATAGACAACATCAACCCGCACATGCTCGTCTTTAATCAACGCATATCCGGCCCCTAATAAAAATAGCAAGGCAAACAGATAGATGATTGACTCCTGCATCCAGATAAAATTAATCCCGAATACATAGCGCAACAAAACTGACAATACCTGAATGAGCATCATCGCAAGCCCGGCCCACATGATGATATGAGCAATGGCAGATATGAGCCTTTCAAATACACAGCTTAACCGCGCTGTCAGCCCCGCAAGCCTATCAGAGCGCGTCAGCAGAGATGCAAATGGCAATAGCACCAGCGCAGCCCCGACAAATGCCAGACCGTTCAGGATATGACCAATAATCTCAATCATAAAGTGCGAAACAACCGGCTGCGCATATCAAGAAAGGCCTGATCGGATATGGCATTCCACTCAATGCCTTCATTAAGGGCCGTGCGATAGCTCTCAAAAATGCGTTTCGACAGATCATCCCCATCGCCAATTTCGCGCAATACCTCAACCGTTTTTTCTGCAAATAATGCCATAATATCTTCAGGCATTTGGCGCAATTTAACCCCATATTTCTCGGTCAGGGTTTTCAGGGAAACGCCGTTATAATGGGCATATTGAGCAATAGCGAGATGATTGGTAGCGCGGCATGCATTTTCAATGATGGATTTTTCCTGCAGGCTCATATCATTCCACAAATCAAGATTGAACCCGGCGCCAAGCTGCGCCCCCGGCTCATGAAACCCCGGCCAGTAATAAAATTGCGCCTCCCGATAAAAGCCAAAGGCCACATCATTCCACGGGCCCACCCATTCGGTGGCATCAATCGCCCCCGATTGCAAAGATTGATAAAGCTCAGAACCGGGCATGGTCACAGGTGATCCCCCGGCACGGCGCAAAACTTCCCCCGCCATACCGGGAATGCGCATTTTAAGCCCGCGCAAATCCTCAACGGAATTCAGCTCTTTGCGAAACCACCCCCCCATTTGATGGCCGGTATTACCTGCCGCAAAGGGTTTTAAGTTATACCCAGCGGCCAGTTCATCCCATAATTGTTGACCACCACCAAATTCCGTCCAGCCCATAATTTCAGAGGCGGTCATACCAAAAGGAACAGCGGTAAAGAAGGAATAGGCCTGATTGCGTCCGGTCCAGTAATATTCAGCCGCATGATAAATATCCGCCGCCCCGCTGGAGACGGCATCAAAGACATCAAACGCACCAACTAGCTCGCCAGCGGCATAAAGCTTTACCCGCATGGCCCCGCCACTCATCTCGGTAATAAAGCGCGCAAGATTTTCCGCCGCCTGTCCAAGGCCGGGAAAGTTTTTTGGCCAGGTGGTGACCATTTTCAATTCGCGTGGTTTGATATTGCTGCGGGCAAGGGCAGCGTCTGGTGTGTCCACCGATTGCAGACGTTCAGCGCAATCACACCCCACCAACAGACCAGCCGAGCCAAGAGCTCCGGTGGTAATAAATTTGCGTCTGGAAAATAATTTCTTGTCGCGGGGCTGATCGCCCGTCTTGCCGCCCTTGATATTGCTCATCATCTTGTTCCTCTGCGAAACCAGATAATGACAATATTTATCGCACAGGTCTAGCGGCCAGACCCGGAATGATCCGGGGCAGGGCGCCGCACAGGCGGGTTCAGCTCTGAAGCCTGCATTTGACGCCAGCCCCTGGAGGTCAAAATCTCAGCCGGCTGAAAATCGGCCTTATAGGACATTTTGCGCGACCCACGCACCCAATAGCCAAGATAGAGATGGGGCAGGGCATAGTCCTGCACCATTTTGATATGGTCAAGAATCATCAAAGTACCAAGCGAGCGGCGGGTATAATCCGGGTCAAAAAAGGAATAGACCATGGACAGACCATCATCGAGATGGTCCGTCAAAGAGCAGGCAACAAGTTTCGCCTCATCCGTGCCATGGTCCAGCCAATATTCAATCAAAGATGTTTCAACCGCGGTTTGCTCGACCATGCTGGTATAGTCGAGCACGGTCATATCGGACATACCACCATTTTTATGACGACTATCGAGATAAGCCCTAAGCACGGAAAACTGTTCCGCAGTGGCTTTAGCCGGTTTTACAATCCGGGTGACATCCCGATTGCGTTTTAATATTTTTTTACGCGATGCACTTGGCTGATATTGATCTGCCTTGACGCGCACAGGCCGACAGGCATTGCACATTTCACAGGCTGGCAGATAAAGAATATTTTGCGAGCGACGAAAGCCGCGTTTGGACAAGGCAGAATTGATCATTTGCGCATCCGGCCCGCCCAAAAAGGAAAAAATCTTCCTCTCCTGCCGTCCGGGCAGATAGGGACACTCGGTCGCCGTCGTCAAATAGAACTCGGTCTTGGAATGGCTAAATGGAGTTGTCACGCAAATACTTCTCTACTCAAAGCTAAAGGACCTAGCAAACCTCAATACCCCAAAAGCTGCAATGATTATGCCGCTCATTCGGTTCACTTTTCGTTAAAGCAGCCCGGTTTGGCGAAAATAAAGCGGTGCGACCAGCGTGTAAACAACCCATAGGAGTAAAATCAACGGTAATCCTATGGTCAGATAGTCTCGGAACCGATAATGCCCAGGGGCCATGACCAACAGATTGGTTTGATAGGCAACCGGGGTGGCAAAGGAACAATTCGCTCCGAATATAACTGTCAAAACGAGAATCAACGGGTCTATTTCGGCCGCTAGAGCCGCATTGACCGCAATAGGTGTAAACAAAACCGCTGTTGCATTATTGGATAACACATTAGTCAAAATCGCTGTGATGATGAAAAAACCCGAAATTAGCGCCGTGGTCCCGCCAATATCAGCTAACCCCACAAGGGATTCCCCAATCAGCGCTGCGCCGCCGGTTTTTTCTATCGCCACCCCCATGGCCAGAGCCGAACCGATGAGAAGATAAATTCGCCGATCAATCGCCCGGGCAGCTTGGCGAATATTCAAACATCCAGCAGCCACCATCAGGCTGGCACCGGAAATAGCAGCGACCGCAATAGGTAATACCCCAAAGGCCGCGCTGGCAATCACCAACGCAAATATAAAACTGGCACGGCGGGCTTTGACCGCATCAGGCAGCCCGGTCATGGAATATTCCAGCACCACAATATCGCGATCCGTGCGCAAGGCGCGAATATCCTTCATATCCCCCAGCATCAGCAACACATCACCAGCTTCAAGACGAATAGAATTCATATGCGTACGGATCATCCGCGAGCGTCGCTGAATACCCAAAATCACACAATTGGTCTGATAACGAAAACCAATCTGCGCAATGGTCCGGCCAATAAGCCGCGAGCCCGGCGCCACCAGCGCCTCGACCATGGTCAGCTCATTGCTTTTATTTTCACCATCGTCATCAATTTGCACTTCGGACATTAGGCCGGAGAGAATATCCGGATTGGTCTTTAAAAGATTGGTCAGGGCCTTGCGGGTCGCCGCAATAATGATGGTGTCATGAAGACGAAAAACAACATCATCAAAGGGCGGCAAGATAGCGTCTTCGCGCCGTTGAATCATCCGTACAGTCACATCGGGCAGATCAGGAAATAATCCGGCCACCGAACCAAGCCCGATCAAAGGATGCCCACGTCCCAGCGTAATTTGCGCAATAAATTGCTTACCCCCTTGCGAGGCCCCAATAACATCAGGTTGTTCCCGGTCCGGCAATAAGGCCCGGCTGGCAAAAATCAGATAAACTATCCCCGCAACAGCCAGAATCCCGCCCATCAGGCTCAAATCAAAAAACCCGATTTCATTGCCGGTGGCCGATGTATAGGCCGCAGCCGCCAGCAGATTAGTGGAAGACCCAATAAGCGTCGTCATGCCGCCAAGAATGGAAACAAAAGACAGCGGGATCATATATTTCGACGCATAAGTGCCACTTTGCGAGGCAATGGCCGACAGAATAGGGATGAACATGATGACCACGGGGGTATTGTTCAAAAATGCCGAGATTAGCATCACAAACAAAAACACACCGGCCACCACTATAATCGGCCGCCGCTCATAGGCCCGCAACATGGCGCGGGTCGGGCGCTCCAACACCCCTGACTGAAACATGCCCTGACCAATGATAAGAAGCCCCATAATGGCAAATAGCGCCGGGCTGGCAAAACCCATAAGCAAATCCAGCGATGCCAGCATCACCTCGCCATTATGGATGACCGGAAAAAAGTGGAAAAACAGCAGCAGAGCAACCAAAGTGCCCGCAGAGACCATTTCAAGAGAAAAACGATCCAGAGAATAAAGCACAATGGCAATAGCGACCATGCCAAGGGTCACCCACATTTGCCATTCTAATGTTGCCGCCATGTCCATAGTGGATTGTTCTCATATTGCTCTAGACCTAGCCCATGAAGACCGGGCTTTGGCTGAAGAAACAAGCTGTTAATCTCAGCTCATTTGCCTTATAGACTGCTGCGGCGCAAAGCGAAAATTAGCGGGCGCTAATGTAGGAATAGAAGAAATGACAACCGACCCCTATCGCCCTTTAAAGGACGCTTATAGCCGTTTTGGCACTGGCATAACCATCGTTACCTGTATCGGTATTGATGGTCAGCCTCTTGGCATCACCGTAAATTCCTTTACCTCGGTCTCCTTGGAGCCGCCTTTGGTCCTATGGTGCATCGACAAGGAAACCAGAATTTTTGATGATTTTGCCAAGGCCAGCCATTACGGGGTTTCGGTTCTTGCCGCCGGACAAAAAGATCGCTCCATCCATTATGCAACACCCAATAATCACCTTGTGCCAGATCATCATCTTGATCATGGCTATGACGGCACCCCTTTATTGGCGGGGCGGGTCGCCGGATTCGATTGTAAAATTGTCAATCGGGTCGATGCCGGCGATCATGTCATCCTCATTGGGGCGGTTGAGAAATTTGATTCCAATGGCGATGCGCCCTTGCTGTATGTTAACAGGAAATACGGTCAACCAACTGATATAATTAAATAAAAGGTATCTCTCATGCGAATTGTCTTTTTGGGATTAGGGGTCATGGGCGCCCCCATGGCGGGGCATCTGGCCAAGGCAGGCCATCAGGTCACTGTCTATAATCGCAACCCCGAAAAGGCCAAAGCCTGGACCGCCAATAATCAAGGCAAGGCAGCCGGCCATATAGTCGATGCTGTTGAAGGCGCTGAGATTGTGTTGGCCTGTGTCGGCAATGATGAAGACAGTCTTGCAGTGGCCGGCGAGGCAATGGCCGCCATGGATAAAGGCACGCTCTATGTGGATCACACCACCACTTCCGCCACTTGCGCCGAAGCCATCGCCGCTCTTGGACAAATCAAAAATATCGGCTTTATAGATGCTCCCGTATCCGGCGGCGAGGCAGGCGCGATAAACGGGCAGCTATCCATCATGTGCGGTGGCAGCGCCGAAAATATGCAACGCGCCGAAGCAGTGATGCAGGCTTACGCCAAACGCATCGTCCATATTGGCCCCGTGGGGCAGGGACAGCTTTGCAAGGCCGTCAACCAGATTGCCATTGCCGGGGTGTTGCAAGGCCTGTCCGAGGCGGTGCATTTCGCCAAGCGGGCAGGGCTTGATATGAGCAAGGTATTGGAAGCAGTGTCCGGCGGCGCAGCGCAAAGCTGGCAGATGGATAATCGCGCCAAAACCATGGCTGAGGGCAAATTTGATTTCGGCTTTGCTGTGGACTGGATGCGCAAGGATCTTGCGATAGCCTTGGACGAAGCCAGGCGCAGCGGCGCAACATTACCCATCACCGCCTTGATCGACGAATTTTACAAAGACGTGCAACAGGCAGGCGGCAATCGCTGGGATACATCAAGCCTGATTACACGGTTGGGGAAATGAGCATGGACCGGCGTTCCATTATTCAAAAAACAAAATTGGAAAAAGATATAG
>WFQB01000265.1 GCA_015487305.1 Parvularculaceae bacterium
GGAAGGTACTTTTTCTGAGGACGGCTATGAGGGTGATGAGCCGAAGGAAGATGGCGCCGAAGAGCAGGTAACAAAGGAAGACGCTGAATAATAGCAGCTCTCACTAAAAGTTCCCCTCTTATCCAACTGATATAACTGCCAGAGTAGCAAAAGCCGCTCTGGCAGTTTTTTTGTGTTATCCTTCGAGACGCCGCTTCGCGGCTCCTCTGGATGAGTAATCCACTAAGGAAAAAATATTTAAACAAAACAAGGCAGGGCCACGGTCTTATCATTATCGTCGAAGAACCCAAGGGCTGCGACCGCAGCCCCGGCGACTATTCGCCGCACTCACTGCCCCTTGGCAAAGCCAAGGGATCAGCAGTGAGCGTAACAAATCAAAAATGTGGAAAAATTAAAGCGCGGCACTATCAAGCGGTTAAGCCTTTGTTTTATTTTTTTTGAAAATGAACGTTAAGATGTGCTTCCCGCAAGGCCGTTTTTTTGTTATCCAATTTGTCTTATGGCAGATGGTAATATCAAAGACCCCGCAACAGAAAAAAAAGACCCCTTCAATATTGATGCTGAGCAAGCGATATTGGGCGCTATTCTGTTTGACAATGAGGTTTATTACCGGGTTCAGAGCTTTTTGAAGCCGGAGCATTTTTACGATCCGGTCCACCAACACATTTATTCTGCTTGTGAAAAGCTGGTCGGCTCGGGTCGTACCGCCTCGCCGGTAACACTTTCCACCTATTTGGCAGATATTCCGGCCCTCAAAGATATTGGCGGCGATCAATATCTAACCAATCTGGCCATGAATGTGCCCAGCACTGCAGGCGCCAGCGACTATGCGCGGGTGGTGTTTGATCTTTCTGTGCAACGGGGTCTGGTTCGCCTTGGGTCTGATATTGTGATGCGGGCGCGCTCTTCAAGCCTTGATGATGATCCGCAGCAACAGGTGGAAGACGCCGAAGCGGAGCTGTATCAGCTGGCTGAAACCGGAAAATATGGTGGCGGCTTTCAATCCTTCGAGACCGCCCTTGCCGGGGCGATTGAAACTGCCAATGCCGCTTTCCAGCGTGGGGGCGGATTGGCCGGGGTTGCCACGGGGTTGAACGACCTTGATCGCAAGCTTGGCGGTATGCATCCTTCCGATCTGATTATATTGGCCGGGCGTCCCTCCATGGGTAAAACCGCCCTTGCCACCAATATCGCGGTCAATGCGGCCCGCGCCTACACGCCGGTGCGTCAGGCCGATGGGAGCATTAAAGCTGATGATGGTGCGGTGGTTGGCCTGTTTTCTCTTGAGATGTCAGCGGAACAATTGGCGGGGCGGATTTTGGCGGAATTTTCCGGCATTCCTTCCGATCGTATTCGCCGGGGGGATATCAATCAGTCTGATTTCGAGCGCATTTATGAAGCTGCGCAGACCTTGAATGATTTGCCGCTTTATATTGATGATACTGGCGGGCTTTCCATTGCCCAGCTGGCAGCGCGGGCGCGGCGGCTAAAACGTCAATATGGCCTTGGTCTTTTGGTGGTTGACTATTTGCAGCTTTTATCCGGCTCAAAACGGGCCGGTGATAATCGAGTGCAGGAAGTAACCGAGATTACGGTTGGCCTGAAAGCCTTAGCCAAGGAATTGGATGTGCCGATTATAGCTTTGTCGCAATTATCGCGGCAGGTTGAGCAACGCGATGACAAGCGTCCACAATTGGCGGATTTGCGTGAATCCGGTTCGATTGAGCAAGACGCCGATGTGGTGATGTTTGTTTATCGCGAGGAATATTATTTGCGCCGGGAAGAGCCCAAGGAAACCGATATCGAAAAGCACAGCGAATGGATTGCCCGTTGCGAGGAGGCCCATGGCATAGCCGAGGTTGTGATTGGCAAACAACGCCATGGACCAATTGGCATTGTCAAAATGGCCTTTGACGAGACCATTACCAAATTCTCCAATCTGGCTAATCCTGAGCGCTATGGCGGGTCGGATTTTTAAGCATCAGCGAACGCCGCACTAAGATCATGAAATTACCGCTGCAACGCCCTGTTTTTTTCTTCAAATAGGGTTAGGCTTTGCCCATGAGCGTTGAGAATAAATTGAAACAGAATAATCGCCCGCGCCTGATAGTTGACCTTCCGGCTTTGCAGCAAAACTTTAGGGTCTTGCAAAAACGTGCCGAGGCGCGCAATCCCAAAGCAAAAATTGCCTGCACTGTAAAAGCCAATGCCTATGGGCTTGGGGTGGCACGCATTGTCCCTGCCCTTCGCGATGCCGGGGCCGAGGCATTTTTTGTTGCCTATAGTTTTGAAGCGCGAAAATTGCGTAAAATTTTGGGAGATGGCCCTGAAATTTATGTGTTTAACGGGCCAACACCGGGACAGGAAAATCTGTTTCGCGAAGAAGGTTTAATTCCGGTCTTGAACACGCCAGAGCAGCTTCACCTATGGGCCGATGCCGGAGCTGGTTTTGCGCCATGTGCTTTGCATATTGATACGGCCATGAACCGACTTGGGCTTGGGGCAGCGGAATTGAGCGCACTGGTGCAAGACAAAAGCCTGTTGCAGCGCCTTGATGTAAAGCTCATGCTTTCCCACCTTGCTTGTGGCAGTGACCCAAAAGCAAAGCTTAATCATCAACAATGCGCTTTGTTTGAGCAGGCACTCCTATTATTGCGCGATCAATTTCCAGACAGCCATATCAGCCTGTCAGCCTCGGCGGGCTTGTTTTTAGATTTGAATTTCAATGATGGTTTTGTTGAGGATATTTCGCGCCCCGGTATCGCGCTTTATGGCGGCGGACCACAGGACAGGCCGGAAAAAGATCTTGCTGTTGTTGCGAGTTTGCAGGCGCCGGTTTTACAGTTGCGGGAAATTACCGCGGGACAAAGTGTTGGCTATGGGGCGGGCTATTTGGCCAAGACCCCGCGTAAAATTGCCACCCTCGCCCTTGGCTATGGGGACGGCTTTGCCCGCAGCCATGGGGGGCGCGGCATGGTTTATCTCGGCGGGCAGCTGTGCCCGATCATTGGGCGGGTCTCCATGGATTTAATCACGATTGATGTCAGCGATTTGCCAGCACTGCCTGCGATTGGAGATTTTGCAGAAATTTTTGGACGTCATATTGCGATTGAAGACGCCGCAAAACGAGCAGACACTATCTGTTATGAATTATTAGTGACCTTGGGCGAGCGGGTTGTGCGGGTCTACGGGTAGACCTTCACCTTTATTCACCTTTTCCGGTTTCAACAATTTTGCGCGCTTGTTTGGCAAAGTCTTCGGCGTCTTTGCCATCGCCTTTTAGCAAAGCCGATAAATCATAAGGCACGACCACACCGGCTTTGGCCGCCGGGCGCGCTTCAATGGTTTCAATCCAGCGGCTAAGGTTTTTATAATTGGCCGGATCAACCCCGGACCAGCGACCGGTGCGGGCCCAGCACCAATTGGCCATATCGGCAATGGAATAATCATCAACCAGATATTCATTATCAGCCAGATGACCATCAAGCACAGAAAATAACCGTTTCACTTCTCCCTGATATCGATCTATGGCGGCTTTAATTTTTTCCGGAAAATAACGATAAAAAACATTGGCCTGCCCCATCATCGGCCCAAGCCCGCCCATTTGAAACATCAGCCATTGAAGGGTTTTGGAGCGAGATTTTTTATCGCTTGATAAAAACTTTCCGGTTTTTTCCGCAAGATAAATCAAAATCGCTCCGGACTCGAAAATCGTTAAATCTTCCTCGCGATCAATAATCACCGGAATGCGGCCATTAGGGTTCATAGCCAAAAATTCAGGCCTTTTCTGGTCATCGGCCATGAGGTCAATAGCATGAACCTTATAGGACAGGCCCATTTCTTCCAGAGCCACAGAAGCCTTCCAGCCATTGGGGGTTGGCGCGGTATAAAGATCAATCATGGCCTGCCTTTTACTGTTTGCGCGAAAAAGATTGGCAAAGGTTAGGCGCTATTACCCCCTAAGGGAAGGTCACAAAACAGTGCGCTGAATGGGCCTTACACCAGCTCTACATTGGAGACGCCTTCAATGACCTTCAAAGCGCTGCGTATGGCCGGATTGGCGGCAATTTTTTTGGGTAAGAAAATTTCAACTTCGCAACCTGCTTCCGGCAAAAACATGACAAGGCTCGCCCTGCCTTGGGCTTTGCCGGTTTGGCTATTGTAAAGTCTTCTCTTCACCGCCTCAATCGCTTCCGGTGTTGTTACCTCTATGCGCAGCCCCGTGCCTTTGGGGGCGGCAATGGCGTCTAGCGGGCGCACGCCTTCGCCGGTAAAGCGCAATACGCCATCACGGCGCTCGCCAGAAACCGTCATCCAAACCAGCGTGCCGGGAACCAGATGTTCACTGGCAATAGATAGCAATTCAGAAAAAACAGTGATTTCCAATTCGCCACTGGGGTCCGAAATTTCAACCCATGCAAAAGGTTTACCCGCCTTGGAACGGCGCTGATTTACATTGCGAATGACCCCGGCAAGATAAAGCGCAACGCGCCCCTCTGCGGGAACCTTGTCCTCCACCTCGCTGATGAGGCAATGCTTGTTACGGTCAAGGCGGGCAATATAATCATCCAGCGGGTGGCCGGAAAAATAAAACCCGATTGCCCCGCGCTCTTCGTCAAGACGTTTTAGAGGAATCCATTGCTCGGCCAGTTTTAATGGCGGCCTATGCAGGGCGGCGGGCTCATCGGCGAACAAACCTTTTTGCGCTGAATTGCGCTCTTCCCCGGCCTGCACCGAATAGCGCACCAGAAATTCCACATTGGCCATGATTTGCGCACGATTATTGAGCAGCTTGTCAAACGCCCCAGCCCGGGCAAGATTTTCAAATCCACGTTTGCCAATTTGCCGGCCATCAACCCGTTCAGTAAAATCAAAAATATCTTTAAACGGCCCGCCCTCACAGCGCACTTCTTCAATATGCCTCATGGCCTGCGCGCCAACATTTTTAATGGCTGCCAAGGCATAGAGTATTTTACCATCCTTAACCGTGAAATCTGCGCCGGAGGCATTTACATCTGGCGGCAGAACCTCAATCTTGCAACGCTTGGCTTCTTTCATAAATACGGCAAGCTTGTCAGTATTCGTCATGTCCAGCGACATGGACGCGGCGAGAAATTCCGCCGTGTGATTGGCTTTTAGCCAAGCGGTTTGATAGGCGATCAACGCATAGGCGGCGGCGTGGGATTTGTTAAAACCATAACCGGCAAATTTTGCCACCAAATCGAAAATATGTTCGGCCTTGGCCGTATCGACCCCATTGGCATCGGCCCCTTCGACAAAGCGCTTGCGCTGCTTGTCCATTTCTTCTTTTTTCTTTTTGCCCATAGCCCGGCGCAAAAGATCCGCATCGCCAAGAGAATAGCCGGACAGAATTTGCGCGATCTGCATCACCTGTTCTTGGTAGATGATGACTCCATAGGTTTCTTTCAAAACCTCTTCGAGTTTGGGGTGCAAATAATCCGGTTTGGAGCGACCATATTTGCGGTCAATATATTCCGGAATATTTTCCATCGGCCCCGGCCGGTAGAGCGAGACAAGCGCAATAATATCTTCCAGCGTATCGGGCTTCATGGATCGCAAAGTCGCACGCATGCCCGTGCTTTCCAATTGAAACACACCGATTGCCGCGCCCTCGCCCAGCATTTCAAAGGTCTTTTTATCGTCAACAGGCAGCTGCGCCATATCTACCGTAATGCCTGTTTGTTTAATCAGAGCAAGCGCCCGCTGAATTACCGTCAGAGTTTTCAATCCGAGAAAGTCGAATTTTACAAGTCCCGCAGGCTCGACCCATTTCATATTGAACTGGGTGGCCGGCATATCCGAGCGTGGATCGAGATAAAGCGGCACCAATTCCTGCAATGGCCTGTCGCCAATCACCACCCCCGCCGCATGGGTCGAAGCATGACGATAAAGCCCTTCCAGTTTTAGAGCTTTTTGTAAAAGGGCCGCGACCTGTTCATCGCTATCACGCTCTTCGCGCAATTTCGGCTCGGTGGCGATGGCCTCCGCAAGAGTGACCGGATTGGCCGGATTGCTTGGCACCAGCTTACAGATACGGTCGACCTGCATATAGGGCATGTGCAATACCCGACCAACATCACGCAAGACGGCGCGGGCTTGTAATTTTCCGAAAGTAATGATTTGTGCGACCCGGTCACGGCCATATTTTTCCTGCACATAGGTGATCACTTCATCGCGGCGGTCCTGACAGAAATCAATATCGAAATCGGGCATGGAGACCCGTTCAGGATTCAAAAACCGTTCAAACAGCAGGCCAAAGCGCAAAGGATCAAGATCGGTAATCGTCAAAGCCCAAGCAACCACGGAGCCAGCACCGGAGCCCCGCCCCGGACCAACTGGAATATCATTGCTTTTCGCCCATTGAATGAAATCGGCAACGATGAGGAAATAGCCGGGAAAGCCCATGCGATTGATAATATCAAGCTCGATATCAAGCCTTTGCCAGTAATCCTCTTCATCAGTTGCAAGCTCGACCTGTTGCAAGCGAAGTTTCAAGCCTTCCTTTGCCTGCCGCTCCAATTCATCCGCCTCACTGCCACCATTAGCAAAATTTGGCAGGATTGGAGCATGGGTGCGCGGGCGAAAGGCGCAGCGTTTGGCAATTTCAACACTGTTTTTGATGGCTTCCGGCAGATCCTCAAACAGCTTTGCCATTTCCGCTGCAGATTTGAAATAATGCTCCGGGGTTACTTTTCTGCGATCATCTTGATGAATATACGCCCCTTCGGCGATACATAATAAAGCATCATGGGCTTCATAATCATCCCGCGCCGGAAAAAACGGCTCATTGGTGGCGACCAAAGGCAGGTTAAGATCATAGGCTAAAGTCAATAACGCATTTTCATCGGGGGCTTTATCTTTGTGTCGTTGTAATTCCACATAAAGCCGATCAGAAAAACTGCTCGCCAGTTTTTCTATCAGCTCTTTGGCATCATCTATGCGGCCTTCCTTTAACAGAAAGGATAAAATCCCGTCCCGCCCGCCGGTGAGACAAATCACCCCTTCGCTGTGGTCGAGAAATTTTTGCAGATCACAACAATGATAGCCATCAAGCGGCGAGTTCAAAAATGCCGCACTCGATAGCGCCATCAGGTTTTTATAGCCCTGCTCATTTTGCGCCAATAACACTAAATGCGGCAGATAGCCGGATTTGGGCACGGCCATGTCGAGAGAATTGGGGTCAATGGCAAGCTGTAATCCGGTGATGGACTGCACCCCGGCTTCGGCCAAAATTTCGGAAGCCTCCAGCGCCCCAAAAAGATTATTGGTGTCAGTGACCGCCACTGCCGGCATTTTTTCACCAACACATAACTTGGCGAGCGCTTTTAGATGAATAGCGCCTTCAGCCAGAGAATAGGCTGAATGGAGGTGGAGATGAACAAAACCGGACATGCTCTTGTCCTAACAGAATTCACCCCCTATCTCGCGGGCAAATTTTCCCCAAACGCCTCCCTTAAGCCCCCAATAACCCGCTCCATAGATTAACCGCAGCAATAACGCCGACTAGAACCGAAAGACCAAAGGCATCGCGAATAAGATCAAAAGACATGTTTTAGTTCTCCTCTCCAAGAAAGCCTGAACCTAGGCCGAGTCGCCACCAGTGGAGGCAACAGATATTTGACCTTTTCAGCTTTTTGTTGCTATAATGTTCTCACGCCAAATATTCTCTTTTTGTTCTCGTATGTCAAGGCGATTTTGCTCCAAATGGATAAAATTCTTTTCCGTTTGCGGTTCTAAAATTCACACAAGGGCGGTTTTTATAAAGGGAGGAATTTTATCTGACGGGTATCTGGCTGGCCTCCGGCCCTATTGTTATCGCAATTTGCTGCACAAAATTTGGACAAATAGCACTTTTCCCGGCAAAAACCCTCTCTTTAGAGGGGTTTGGCAATATCTCGTTAACCAACTTCCCGGCAAAAGTCTGTATAAGCGTAGGTATAAAAGAAACCTTGAGACGAAAAGACCTGAAAAATCTGTGAGTGATGCGCCGCAAGATAAGCAAGGGCAGAAGCCTGAAGACGAACAGGGTGATGACTTCACCTTGAGTGATCTTGACGAACAGGCGCGGGCGCAAACGCTGGACGATATTCATTCCGAAGAAGCCGAAGCTGAAGAGCTCGAAGAGCCCCTCACCGCAGAGCCGGAACAGTTCGATCGAATGAGCAATTATGACCAGCAGGAATTTGCCGATGAAGCCTATCAGGCGGCGATTATCCACGCGGGCCGTCAGGCGGTGCATATCCGTTTTTGGAGCCGGATTGCGGCCATCGCATTTGCTTTATGCCTGATAATCGGCTGGCCGCTGGGGTCTAGCTGGGCCAATTATGAAACAACAGGCCAATGGCGCCTGGTTCTGGGCTATGACCCAACGGTTTTGGTTTTGTTTGCTTTGGTGCCAATCTGTTTTGTTTTTCTCGGGCTTATTCTTTCACATTTTATCCGGCTAACGGCCCGCGCCGAAGCGCTTAGCGATGCGGCGCGCTTTTTGACCGAACCAGAAGCCCATGCGGTTGAAGGTGTTCGCAATGTGGGCAGCGCTGTGCAGGAAGAAATTTCCACCCTGAACCGCAATCTTGATGATGCCCTTGGCAAGCTTGCCACCGCTGAAAGCATGATCCGCCAACAGGTGCGGGCCATAGAACAGGCGCGTGAAGCCATTGATGGAGATGGCTCTGGTCTTGCTAATGCCGTTGCCGTTGAGCGCGAAAACCTGATGAAGCTGACCGAAAGCATGAGCGAAGAGGCTGATGCTTTTGCTGCTGCCATTGCCGAACAGGCACAAAACTCCCTCGCCCATTCTTTAAACCAGTCGCAGGAAATGAGCGCGGCGCTCGGCGAGCGCGAAAGCGATATGCAGGCGCGGCTGACCGCTTTGGAAAATGCCGCCGAGCAGGCCTTTAACAGCCTTGAAAAACTGTCCAATGCGCTGGAACAGCAAAACCAGACCTTTTTGCAACATGGGCAGGTTGCCGATGAAGAACAGGTCCGCGCCGAGACCCTGACCAAAAAAGCAAAAGAGCGCTTGAGCGAAAACACAGATGCGCTTTCGCAAGCCAAGCAATCGTTGGAAGTTGAAAGCGAGCGGCTGGAAGAGTTAATCACTGAACAAAAAGACCGCGCCGAACGTTTGGCACAGGTGATTTCCGAACAGGCTGAACGCTTACAGCAATTAAACAGCGATTATGATGCCGCCGAGGAAGCCGCTATTGAGCGCAAAGCCCGTCTGGAACAGGCGGCGCAAGAAGCGGCGCAAACAGCCGCCAAACAGGCCGCAGACCATGCGGCTACCTTGGCCGCGCAACAGGCCGCTCAGGAGGCAGCGCAAAAAGCCGCTGAAGAAGCCGCCGAATCTGCCGCCAAACAGGCTGCAGAACGGGCCGCTGAACGCGTTGCGCAGCAAGCAGAACAAGCACGCCAGCAACAGGCCGAGTTAGCCGTTAAAAAATCCTCCAGCACGCGCCTTTCCATTAGTGGCATTGACGATCAGTCGGGCGAGCCCTCGCCAAAGCAAGACCCAAAACAGGGCAATGGCTTTGAGGGCTTCCTGCGCGATATTGCCGGGCGCAAACAGGATATTCCCGACCCGCAACCCAAATCCTTGCGCGAAGAACGCCAGCATACTCCGTGGTCTGATATTCTCGCCGCCGCCGATGAAGGCGAAGACACGCTTGATTTGCAACCGGAAGATAAAATTGACAGCAATGAAGACGATCAGGTTTCCAATGATGTGGTTGATCGCATTCGCAAAATGCAGCGCTTCACGCTTTATCTGATTGAAGAATTATACGGGCCGCCCCCAAGCGCCACGATTGAGCGCTTTGAAAGCGGCGAGCGCAATATTTTTGCCCATCTGCTGCTGCGCAGAAATGAAGAAGATGTGAAGCTGCGTCTGCAAAATAAATCCGCCGAAGATCTCCCCTTTCGCGAAAATGCAACCGAGTTCCTGACCGAATTTGACACCTTGCTGGAGCCGGCCACCGGGGCCAGCAATAGCGAAACCCTGCTGGATGATTATCTCGCCTCCCCGCTGGGGCAGGTCTATATCATCGTCGGCAGTGCCCTTGATTATTTTGCTTGATTTGTTGGTGGCCCAAAGTATCCGGAATGTCAGGTCTGTGGCCCCGAAAACCCGTCTGCAAAATCAATCACTTGTGGCTAAGCAGGTAATTCATCCTGGAACCATTGTATAAAGTTTCAAAGGCGGCTTTTAGAGGAAATAGAACTATGCTTCTGCCCTTCATTCTTTGGGATCGTTCATCAGCACCTGTGTGAAGAAGAAAATCGAAACGCCCAACAGCCATAAAAGACCGAGATGGAAAATGTCAGGTGCATAGGCTTTGAACAATCCTGCACCGGCCAACAGTTTTGCCGCGATGACAGGAATTGACGCAATGGCAATGACCCATTGAAACGGCGGCATATTTTTCAAGTCTGGATGGTGGCTCAGGAAAAACGCATAAATATACAAATGATAAAGCCCAAGTGCGCCGCAGAGCAGTTGCCATGCCAATTCATTTTCTACGCCAAGCCCAAAGACAAAATCCGGCAACAACGAAAAGCCAAGCGCGCCCATGCTGGTTTGTAAAAACCCCGTCAACTGCATAGGCGGCAGACCGTCCAGCCGCACCCGCACGGCAACGATAATACCAATAAACCCGGCCAAAGCAGCCGCAATTTGTGCAATTGTACGAAAAGCTTAAAACTCCATAGCCTGTCTCTTATACACA
>WFQB01000266.1 GCA_015487305.1 Parvularculaceae bacterium
CCATAAATGAAATTATCCCCTCCCAACTCTATAATGGCTATCGCCAGTTTCGTGATTCTACTTGGCGCGAAAAACATGCGCAGTTTGAATCCGTTGCCAAAGCCCAGCACCCTGATGTGATGATAATCGGCTGCGCCGATAGCCGCGTTGATCCGGCAACAATTTTTTCCTCAGGGCCGGGCGAGTTATTCACCTTGCGCAATATTGCCGCCATTGTACCGCCCTATGAACAAGGCGGCGGTCAGCACGGGGTTTCAGCCGCTATTGAATTTGCCGTTTGCGCCCTTGGGGTACGCCATATTGTGGTGCTGGGACATGGCCAATGCGGCGGGGTTGCAGCCTCTCTGGCATCTGCCAAAGGCCCTTTGGACGGGGAATTTGTCCCCAAATGGGTGGCCATGGCCGAGCCGGTACGCGATCGCGTTTTGCGCGAGCACAAAGACGCCGCCCCGGAAGAGCAACAACGCCACGCAGAATATGGCACCATCAACCTCTCCCTTGAAAACTTACAAAGCTTTCCCTTTATCCGTGAGCGGATTAAATCAGGAGATCTGACACTGCATGGGGCATGGTATTCGGTCTATGAAGGACGTTTGCGCTGGCGCGACCCTGAAACCGGCCAGTTTGAAAACATTACCAACGATCCTGTGAACCAGTAATCCCGCAAAATAACAATGAAAAACATTCACGGTTGCAATCTGGTCTGTCGCAAGTCGTTGACCTGGCGAGCAATGCCGAACCTTGTAGGGCTGCGACCGCAGCTCAGGCACCCATGTGCCGCCCGCCGGAGGCAAGACAAGCAAAATTAAAAATGCACAATCAATGTCGCTGGCTCACCAATATTGGGTAGCGATAAGGTTTCCGGCATGGTCACCCCGCACACCAAGGGCACCATATCCTGCCCCTGACCATTGGTCTGGCGCACCACCATGCCCGTGCCACAATCCAGAAAATGACCAGCCTGCAAATCCAGCACATAAAAACTGTCCGGCGGCGCCCCCACAAAACCGCGATCGGTTATGCCGCCAAGATTTGCCCCGGGAAACACTCCGCCCATGGGCGGCGGCCTTTTGCCTTGCAATTCCTTATGGCCCTTAGCCATTTCCGCATTGGCCATGCCAAAACTTAGGCCGGTCACCATAACCGCCGCTAGAATATGGTTAACAATCTGTTTACCTTTGATACACATGCCAGTGAGGCACGCAAATCCGGGGCCGCCACCCCTTGGCGCATAAGGTTTTTACTGGCAGATTAACCCTCGGAGGCAGTTTATCGTGGGATTGCTAAGTGATTTTTCTTTGCGTGACGGGCATTTGGTGATTAAGCGCACCGGGGCCGCAATCCCCATAGATAGCGATCTTGTAAAAGAAGTTTACCGCGCCGGTAGTTTCATCACATCCGTGGCCGCCATTCGCGCCACACGCGATGCCAAAAATCTCCTGAAATCAGAGCAGCGCCGCATCACCATCGCCTTTACGCCTGACACCCCAAGGCCATGGTATGCTATCTGGCCTGTCTGCAAGCTGGCGGGATTGCATTTTACCAAAACCCTCAACACGGCCGACATTCTTTTCCATTTTGAAGACAGCCTCACCGCCAGCCAGACCCACACCCCCAAAGTGCCCGTTCTAAACGGGGCCTGCACAGATATTTCCAAAAGCCGGGTGGCCTTCGTTTTTGAGCAGGTCTTTGGATACCCACTGACCATCAACCCCACCCACTATAAAGGCGCGGCGCTTGAAAAATCGGAAGGCAATGGCGTTCATGATGGTCGCATCATTGTCTGCCCGATTAACAATAAAAAAACAGGGGCCGTTTATCAAAAGCTGATCGATAACAGCACTGACGGCAAAGTGTTTACAGATATTAGAACCCCCATAGTCGGCGATAAAATTCCTACCCTTTACCTAAAACAAAGACACCGGGCTGATCGGTTTTCTAATGAAAATTTTCGTGTTGTGTTAACCACGCCGGAGGAAATTTTTACCCCGCAGGAATATAGTAAAATAATTTCCTTTGCCCGGGCCATGCACCTTGATTTTGGCGGCCTTGATATATTGCGCCATAGCGCTGATGGCCGTCTTTACATTGTTGATGTCAACAAAACCGATATGGGCCCACCAACGGCTTTACCCAGCAAAGACAAGCACATAGCCATACAAAAACTGGCTGATGCGTTTCGAAATTTTGTTGAATCAAAATTGCTTAAATAGTCGACGATTGCGGCAATAATCCCTCAACAAAATCCGTGATAGAATTGAGATTATGACCATACCTTTTGTCAAAGAATTTGATTTTGCCTATGGCACGGCTGATGCCCTTAGCGATCTTGTCACCCGGGTTATCTGTCGCAATCCAGGCCCCTTCACATTTTCCGGCACAGGCACCTATCTCGTCGGGCAGGAAACCCTCGCGGTGATAGATCCGGGACCGGATGATATTTCCCATCTGGAAGCTATTTTAGACGCCGCCCGTGGTCGCCCGATTTCGCATATTCTTTTAACCCATACCCATCTCGATCATTGTGGTGGCGCGGCCATGCTGAAAAATAAAACCGGCGCAATCATCGCCGCCTATAGCCGCCATCCCGGGAAACAAGGCGATAGCCCGGCCCTTGAAGAAGGCGGCGATTTTTCCCTGCACCCGGATTTCACTTTGCGCGATGGCGATCAGATCAAACTGCCTGATGCCACTCTCACCGCTTTGCACACGCCGGGGCATATCTCCAACCATCTCTGCTTTGTACTTGAAGAAGAAAAAGCGCTTTTTACCGGCGATCATATTATGGGCTGGGCCACCAGCGTGGTGATCCCCCCCGACGGCAATATGCCGGATTATATGGCGAGCCTAGATTTGCTTTTAGACCGCAAAGACGCGATCTATTATCCAACCCATGGCGCGCCGATAGCCAAACCACAGGAATTTGTCGCCGCCATCAAAGCCCATCGCCAAGGCCGCGAGCAACAGATTATAGATCGGCTAAAACTTGGCCCCCATGATTTGCCGGAACTCGTCAACGCCATTTATCACGATACCCCCAAAGCCTTACACGGGGCCGCTAGCCTTAATGTCATCGCCCATTTAGAGCCGCTCATTGAGCGCGGCTCTGTAGCGCAACATTCCGGGCGTTATCAAATTTGTGGCTGAGATGCATTCAAATGTTTTGGCAGTAGAGGTCAAAGTCTTAAGAAAAATACTCATCCTGAGGTGCTTGGCGCAGCCAAGCCTCGAAGGATAGCGGCACTTGTGTCATCACTGAGTAGAAGCTAGGGCTTGAACCCTAGGCACGTTGTGGGGGTGCCAACCTTTTCCACAATAGAAATTAAACACCCCGTTGCCATCCTCTCGCCACG
>WFQB01000267.1 GCA_015487305.1 Parvularculaceae bacterium
CCCCCCAAGCGAAGAGAAGCTGAAAGAAAAGGTATTGGGTCCAATCAATGTGGAACTGGCCTGTTATCTTGCTGGCATCGGCATCATCGCCGTTGCCATGTTGCTGGTTAAAAATGCCGAGCTAATCCCCGACTGGTTTGTCGGCTCGCTGGGCATCGCCATCTTCTTGTTTCTAGTTGCTTATGCCTTTAGCAAGCTGATGGGAGATGAACGCAAGCGCATGTTTGCAGCGATCTATTTTGTTATCGCCCAAATGCCATTCTGGGCGCTGTTTGAACAGGCAGGCTCATCGCTCACCTTGTTCACGGACCGCCTTGTTGACCGCAGCATGTTTGGCATTTCGGTACCAACGCCGGTCTTCCAATCGCTTAATGCAGGCTTCATCTTCATCTTCGCGCCGATTATGGCATGGCTATGGATTTGGCTTGAAAAACGCCATTTGAATCCATCAACACCGGTCAAATTTGCCATGGGTGTGTTCATGGCGGGGCTTGGCTTTTTGGCTTTGGTTGCCGGCATGAAAGCTGGTGGCAATACCGGCCTCACCGCCGTTGGCTTCATCTTCCTCATCTATTGGATACACACCATGGGGGAGCTGATGCTGTCGCCAGTTGGTCTTTCGGTTGTAACCAAAATGGCTCCTGCCCGTGTTGTGGGTATGACCATGGGTTCATGGTTCCTCTATTCGGGCCTGTCCAACTATCTGGCTGGTGTGATTGCCAGAACCACAGGCGCCGAAACCATGGGCGGTCAGTTAACCGATGTAGCCGCAGCCAAAGCCGTTTACATGCAGGTCTATACGCAAGTCGGTTTTATCGCCATGGGCATTGCTTTGTTCATGTTGCTAATCTCGCCGATCATCAAAAACTGGATGGCCGGGCGCGACTAGCCTGTCCACTATGAAACAAAAAACCGCTTTGGTCAGATAGATCAAAGCGGTTTTTTTAATCTCAAGATTATCTATATTAAGAAGCAATCATGTCTTTCCTTCTTGACCCCCGCCTTAAAGCCGACACCACCCCCATTGCCGAGCTTGCGCTTTCCACGGTGCGGCTGATGCGCGATGGGCGATTTTTATGGCTGGTGCTGATACCGCGCAAAACCGGTATCTCGGAAATTTTCGATCTCTCCCCCGACGACCAGCAAGTGCTGACAAAAGAAATATCGATCACCGCCCGTCTGCTAAAAGCCTATGCCCAATGCGATAAAATCAACATCGCCAGTTTTGGCAATATGGTCCCGCAACTGCATGTCCATGTGATAGCCCGGTTCACCGCCGACCCGGCCTGGCCCGGCAGCGCCATCGGCCATGGCGCGCCCATGCCTCGGGAGCCTTCCATAGAGGCACAAATCATAAAAGAGCTAAAACAAGCCTTTGGCGAGAAGCCTGAACCGCAGAAACCTCAAAAACCCCAGAATTAACAATCTGTTAATCCCTTAACCAGACAATCTAATATCGCTGGCCTCATCTTGAAAATCCGGCTATCCTACCTACTTTCAAGCCTGACTTTAGCGGACCATCCGCATTTTATACGGAGATATTGATCATGAATAATCCACGCAAGCAGTTTTCCGACAGCTTTGCATCGCCCCTAAAGGAGGTTGCCTATAATGAGGGCCTGCGCAAATATATGCTCGGGGTCTATAATTATATGGGCCTTGGCATTGCCCTAACCGCTTTGGTGGCAATGTATTTTGCTCAGAACCAGAATCTGGCCATTTTCATGCGCTCCAGCGCCATTGGCATCTGGCTCCCCTTCATTGCCATTTTGGGCCTTGGTTGGGTCGGCCCTAAAGTCATTTTTTCCGGTAGCCAAATAGCCGCCCATGGCATTTACTGGGCCTATGTGACCGCCTGGGGCTTTATCATTGGTCCCGTTGTCGGCATTTACGCTGGCGCCGGCATGGCCAATATGGTCTATGAAGCCTTCTTCATCACCGCTGCCTTGTTCGGGTCTCTCAGTCTTTGGGGTTATACCACCAAAAAGGATCTTTCCGGCTGGGGGAAATTCCTGTTCATGGCAACAGTCGGGCTTGTCATCGCTATAGTCGCCAATTTCCTAATCTTCAAAAGCGACATGATGTCGGTCATCGTTTCCTCATTGGTGGTTCTGGTCTTTTCTGCGATTACCGCCTATGAAACCCAGACCATTAAGCGCCTTTATGCAGAAGGCCATGAGGGGGCCAATGCCCGCGCTTCCATTTTCGGCGCCTTCAGCCTCTATGGTACCTTTGCGGTTCTCTTCCTGCATATTCTGAATCTGTTATCTCGCCTACGCGGCGATTAGAGTCACTTTATATCCACTCAAAACACCCCCCTTCTGCCTTTATGCAGAAGGGGGGTTTTCTTTACTCACCAAATTGCGATTATGCTTTCGCCCAAAAGGGGCTATAGAGTGAGCCGCGTATGAGTGAACAATATTTCTCCCCCCCGCCAATCTCTGGTGCCTGCCATAAGGCCGTGGCCGCCTATAGCCATTATATCGACCAATTGCTCGGCTATGGCCCGGATTTGCGCGCCCTGTTTGACGCTGCTGATGCACGCCCCGATTGCGCCTTTTTGCAAGCCCATGCAGCAGCCCTGCACCTTGCCTTTGAGTCCACAGAAGGTTGGCAATTTGCAAAGCCCTATCTGCAACGCATGCAGCAGGCCAAAAAAAATATTCACCCGCAAGAAGCCATGTTTTGCGAGGCGGTAGAACTATGGGCCAAACGCGATTGGCGCCAAGCTCTTGCCCATCTCCTAGAGCTGACCGAGCGCTGGCCCGATGATATTGTCGCTTTGAAATGGGGCCAATATCACGCCTTTAATCTAGGCGATCAAAAATCCCTATTGATCTTAGGCGAACGGGCTATCAAGCATTTTTCCGGCGCGCCCTATGTTCATGGCCTTTATGCTTTTGCCCTTGAACAATCCCACGATCTTGAGGGGGCTGAAAAACAAGCTCGCAAAGCAGTTGAAATCGCCTTGGATGATGGCTGGGCCCATCACGCCCTTGCCCATGTGATGGAAACCAGAGGCCAGCCGGAAGAAGGCGCAAACTGGCTCGAGCGCTGCACCCATTTATGGGACAGCAAAGGCGTTTTCATTCGTGAACATAATTGGTGGCATTTGGCGCTGTTTCATTTACAGCTCGGACATCACACCCGCGTCCTTGAAATTTACGACCAACATCTATGGGGGGAATGGCCGGAATTTCCCCAAGAACAAATTGGCGCAGCCTCCATGCTATGGCGGATGAAACTTTCCGGCATTGATGGCGGCGCGCGCTGGCAACCAGTTCTCGAAC